>JANRKT010000001.1:0-2220 GCA_033763355.1 Chitinophagaceae bacterium
TGATGGTTTTTCTCATCCTTATTATGGGTTACCTGCGCCTGCAATTGCACTGGCAAAACATGGTAAACGAAGATTTCGGCATTGCGCTTTTTGCTATTTCATTTGTAATGCTGAGCCTTTTGCTGATATCCATTACGGCTAAATACCTTGACAAAATTGATAAACGCAGAAATGAAGCGGAAGAAGAACTGAAAGCTTTCATAAAAAAAGAGCATCAACAAAAACTGCGCAAAGTAATGTCGGCATTGGGTGATAATATATGGGAACATGATTTTGCCAGCGGAAAAACCATTTTTTCTGAAACTGTTTATAAACTGCTCGGGTACAGCAATAATGATGCGGCAGATAATGAAACGTTATGGTGGAACAGCACTTTACCCGAAGACCGCCACCTGCTCGAAAACAACAACAGGAACTACAAATCAGGTACAACAGACCATCATGTACTTGAATACCGCATACTACACAGGGACGGCACAGTAAAATGGGTGCTCGACAGGGGGGTTGTAATTGAAAAAAACAGCCACGGGCTGCCTTTGAAAATTGCAGGCACTCATACAGATATTACAGAACGAAAAAATGCTGAAGCTGAGCTCAGTAAAATCCAGACACTTTTCCGCTTGTTTATGGACCACATACCTGCTATGGCGTGGATTGTAAATCAAAAAAGCAGGTTCCAGTTTGCCAACAGGTTATACCTTGATACATTTTCTGAAGCCAATACCCCATTAACCGGAAAAAATTTTACTGAACTGTTTCCTGAAGAAATAGCTATACAGTTCACAAAAAAAAATGATGCTGTTTTTGCCACACAAAAGGTGCTGGAAACTATTGAGCCCTCTATAAAAAAAGACGGGAGTAATATTACCCTTAAAGTATTCAGGTTTCCTTTAAAAATCAGCGAAACTGAAACACTGCTTGGCGGAATTGCCATTGATGTGTCCGGCCATATTAAAACCGAAGAAACATTAAGGGTATTGAATGAACAACTTACAGTTTCCAACAAAGAACTTGAACAGTTTGCTTACGTAGCCAGCCATGACCTGAAAGAACCCCTCCGTATGGTAAGCAGCTTTATGCAACTGCTTGAAAAAAAATACAGGCAGCAGCTTGATGACACTGCTAAACAATATATAGATTTTGCTGTGGACGGGTCTGAACGGATGAAAACACTTATCAATGACCTGCTCGTTTTTTCAAGGATCGGCACAGAAAAGAAATTTGATGAAAAGGTGGATTTAAACGAAGTGCTGGCTGAAGCAAAACTTAACCTGATGGGAGTGATAAATGAAAGCTCTGCTGAGATAGCTGCCCCGTTGCTGCCCTGCATAAAAGGCAATAAAACCCAGATGGTGCAATTGTTCCAGAACCTGCTGGGCAACGCCATCAAGTACAGGGGTGAAAAAAAACCTGAAATAAAAATTGGTTTCAGCGACAGTAAAACCGAATACCGCTTTTCTGTTCAGGACAACGGTATAGGTGTTGAAAAAAAATATTTTGAAAAAATATTTATCATTTTTCAGCGGCTGCATAACAAATCCGAATATCCGGGCACTGGCGTAGGCCTTTCTATCTGCAAAAAAATAACAGAAAAACATGGCGGGTTTATTTCGGTTGAATCGGAGCCCGGAAAAGGAAGTACATTTCATTTTACATTAGCCAAAAAACAAAAACAATGAAAAACGCACATATCCTACTGGTGGAAGACAACGAAGGTGATATTGTTCTTACAAAAGAAGTATTTAAAGACTCCGGGTTAAGGAACCCAATGTCGGTAGCTAGGGACGGTGAAGAAGCGCTTGATTTTTTATTCAGGCGAAAACATTTTGCAACAGCCGGGAGGCCCGACCTGATACTGATGGACATTAACATTCCGAGGATAAACGGGAAAGAAGTGCTGAGCATAATTAAGCAGGATGATAACCTGAAAAGTATCCCTGTAATTATTCTTACCACATCTTCAGCAGATGATGATATTGAAGAATCTTATAAAAACCACGCAAACTGTTTTATTACCAAGCCGCTTTCAATAAACGAATTTACACATGCAGTGGCCGGAATACAGGATTTCTGGCTCGTACTGGCAACTATTTCCTATACAAAATAAAAAATAAATGGAAACCGCTTTATCCACGATGATCATTGAAGACAACCCGGGCGATTTGCAGTTGTTAAAAATACAACTGGAAAGTGCAGGCTGGCCTGTAAAAAACAGTACTC
>JANRKT010000002.1:0-43870 GCA_033763355.1 Chitinophagaceae bacterium
TCCACAACAGATGCTGACCTCAGTAAACTTTTTTCATCTTATGGCAAAGTAACTTCGGCCAATGTAATTATGTACAAATAAACGGGCAGTTCCCGCGGATTAGCTTTTGTGGAAATGGAAAGCGACCAGGACGGACAGGAAGCCATAAAACAACTCAACAACTCCCAGGTTGATGGTAAAGCCATCTCAGTTTCTGTAGCAAGGCCAAGGGAAGACAGGGGAAGTAAACCACCTTATTCAGGAGGGCGGAAAAAATGGTGATGCTGCAGTGCATCTTTTTAATCTGGCCCCGAACGGGGCTTTTTTATTTATAGCCCATGTCTTTCCGGTAAGCTGCTGGTTCCGCCTTTCAATACTAATACTTAATATTGCAGCCATTAAACTGTTATTCTGTATGCGGCTAATTTTTTTATCAGTGCTGCTGTTTGGAGCGGCAACTGCAAGTGCACAGCAATGCAACTGCGAAGCCGAATTCAATTGGGTGAAATCTTTTATGGAGAAAAACCATCCGGGGTTTAACAGCGATATTAAAACACCCGATGATCTCCGTTATAAAGCTTTTACCAATGACCTGCTCCGCAAAATAAAAAACAATAAAACGGGTATTCATTGCCTGATATACCTTAAGAAATATATACGTTACCTGAAAGACCACCACAGTAACATCAACGGCGCTTTTGTTCCGCTGGATGAAAGTAATCCTGATTCGCTCAGGGCTTTTTTAAATTCTGCATTATACAAGGGCAGGGAAATAATAAACACTGACAGCAATAAACTGGTAAAGTACTTTTCTGCGCTTAATCCCAATTCAGTTGAAGGTATTTATATAACTGCAGATACCACCTATACTGTTGCCGTAATTAAAAGCAAAACCGCTAACCGTGATTATGCAGCGGTTATTCTTGCATCCAAAACCCCGGTATGGAAAAAAGGGCAGGTTAAATTTGAACTGAAAGACAGGAGTGATGGCTACAGGGAAGGCTTTTTTTATATGCGCAACTACAGCCTTAATTACGAAGAATGGCTGACAGGGCCGGGAGAAACAACCATTGTGAACTGGAGGAAAATATTTCCCGGAACAACTGCATCTGCAAGGCAGGTTATCAGCGGAGACCTGGTCAGTTTTCGTGTGCTGGACAGCTCCACATCATATATCAGTATCCGTTCATTCGGCAGCCAGTTTAATATACAGCTTGATTCAGCCTATAAAAAAATTATACCTGAACTTAAAAAGTATCCCAACCTGGTTATTGATGTACGCAACAACGGGGGTGGCAGTGATATAAACTACACAGCGTTCATGCCACTTCTTTATACGGATACTATTTATAACGATTTTGTTGAGCTGTTTGTAACAGACGATAACAAAAAAGCGTATGAGAAAAACAGGGATGAAGCTAAGAACAATCCGCAACGCTACGGGGCTAACGGTTATATATCTTGGGAATACCGTTTAAACCAGATGAAGAATGTCCCTGCCAATACTTTTGTGCCTATTTCTGCTAAAAATTCCACATCAGTTTATAAACCTGTTGAAGGCTTTCCGAAAAAAGTTGCTATTCTGTATAACCGTTTTTGTGCAAGTTCCTGCGAACAGTTTTTGCTTGATGCCATGTTCAGCAAAAAAGTAAAACTGGTTGGCGAAAACTCAGGCGGTTTTCTTGCATACGGGAATGTAATGGAGATAAAAACGCCCTGCGGTAACTCTCTCAACTGGACAACAACAAGAAAAAATAAAGACCGTAAATATGAGTTTGTGGGTGTAACACCACAGGTAAAGATCGGCAACGCAGAAAAAGACTGGATTGAATACACAAGAAAATTACTTGCACAATAACATATGATGTACAGTATAGAAAGTGAAATACTGAAAGTAACCATACAGCAAAAGGGGGCTGAACTGGATAGTATTTTTAACAGAACAAACAACCATGAGTACCTCTGGAGCGGTGATGCCGCTTTCTGGGGAAAAAAATCACCTGTACTTTTTCCAATAGTAGGCACCCTTAAAAATGATACTTACTTTATTACTAGCAAATCTTATCACCTGTCACGCCACGGATTTGCAAGGGATCTTTTATTTGAGGTAAGCTCACAAACTGCCAATGCCAATGCCATCACCTTTACCCTGCGAAGCAATGAAGATACGTATCAAAAATTCCCATTTCATTTCCGCTTTGATATTATATATGCTGTTACTGCAAACATACTTTCAGTAACATACAGGGTTACCAATACAGGTAAAGCTGAAATGTTTTTTTCAGTGGGCGGCCACCCTGCCTTCCGCCTTCCGCTGACAGCAGGCAGCGGCTACAGCGATTATTATCTTGAATTCAGTGAAGCAGAAAATGCGGGGCGATGGCCTATTTCAAAAGAAGGCCTGATTGAAAAAACATCCATGCAGTTATTGGATAACAGCAGGCACCTGCCTATTACCAAAGAACTTTTTCAAAACGATGCCATTGTTTTAAAAAATCTGAGATCAGAAAAAGTAAAATTGAAGAGTGATAAATCAGCGGAAGGTATTGAATTTGATTTTACCGGCTTCCCGTATCTTGGTTTATGGGCTGCGAAAAATGCAGATTTTATTTGCATTGAACCCTGGTGCGGAATTGCAGACAGTGTTGATTCGGACCAGCAGTTAGAAACCAAAGAGGGCATCAATAAGCTGGCGGCGGATGAAGTTTTTGAAAGAACATGGCGGATAACTTTATTTTAAAACGAACCTGTAAATTAAGTTCATGGCCTCTGCCATCATCACCAATATTAAACTCCTCGTTAATACAAGAAGAGAAAACGCTTTGTTGAGGGGGAAGGATTTATCTGTTCTGCCCTGTACTGAAAACGCCTATGTTATTGTAGAGGATGGTATCATTGCAGAATTTGGAAGCATGAATGAAGCTGTTCAAAGGCCATCGGGATTTGTGCATAAAATTGATGCCTCCGGTCAATTCGTTTTGCCCTGCTGGTGCGACAGCCATACCCATCTTGTTTTTGCAGCCAGCCGTGAGGAAGAATTTGTTGACAAGATAAATGGAATGAGTTATGCAGAAATTGCTGCAAAGGGAGGGGGTATTTTAAACTCTGCAAAAAAACTCAATGATACATCCGAAGATGAATTATTCATCCGTGCATGGCAAAGGCTGGAAGAAGTGAGCAGGCTTGGTACTGGCGCCATTGAAATAAAAAGCGGGTATGGATTAACTGTTGAAGGCGAACTGAAGATGTTGAGGGTAATAAAGAAATTAAAGGAAAGATCAAAGCTGCAGATCAGGGCTACATTTCTCGGTGCACATACCTATCCATTGGAATACAAAGAAAATCATCAGGGCTACATTGATTTAATTATAAATGAAATGCTGCCCGTTATTGCAAAGGAAAAACTTGCAGATTATACAGATGTATTTTGTGAAACAGGTTTCTTTTCACCCGGCGAAATGGAAGCCATTTGCAAAGCGGGAATGCAATATGGCCTGAAGCCCAGGTTGCATGTGAACCAGCTTAATTCAATTGGCGGAATTGAAACAGGGATAAAGCTTAATGCCCTTTCTTTAGATCATCTTGAAACTTTAACTGCAGAAGAAATCAGTTTACTTGGTAAATGGAAAGGTGTTTGCACTTTGTTGCCAACAGCAGCTTTCTTTCTCCGTATGCCTTTTCAGCCTGCAAGGCAGTTGATTGATGCAGGATGTGCAGTTGCATTGGCTTCGGATTACAATCCGGGCTCATCACCATCCGGAAACATGAACCTTGTTGTTGCCATGGGCTGCACAGGCATGAAGATGCTGCCTGAAGAAGCCATTAATGCCGCAACTATCAACGGGGCTTTTGCCATGGAAATGCAGGATAAAACAGGAAGTATTACAGTGGGCAAACAGGCCAACTTGATTTTTACGAAACCTGTTCCTTCACTTGCTTATTTACCTTATGCATTTGGGAGTAATTTGATTGATAAGGTGATGATAAAAGGAGAGCTTGTTTGAAATAACTTCTTACAGGTTATATCCGCTCCGGAGCGTTTACAGGAAAGTAACTTCCTGATCATTCTTTATTGCGCTGAATGTAATGCACCATACAAAATGCAGGTGCAAAGCCAAACTGCTGGTAAAATGGTGCAAGCGCTTCAGGAGTAATTAACCCTGCAAGGGCATTATCCGCCGCATTGTTTTCCAGCCAGCGGCTCAGTTCTTTCATCATGGCAGTTCCAATATTCCTGGCCTGCCATTCAGGGTGTACTATAACATCTTTAATATAATAAAAGCTGACGTGGTCGCCTAATATAAGTGCACATCCGATGGCTTTATTGCTTACTTCATCTTCTGCCACCACAGCAAAAACCGGCGCTTTTAAAAGTTTTTCTGCAACTGCATCACTTGTATATAAAGACCAGCCAACTGAAGATGCCAGGTATTTGTATTCTTCAGTGGTTGGCAACCTTGCTGTTACTTTTACATTGGACGGCAAACTGCCTGATTTTTCCTTTCGTTCATTGATAATGTCACCTGCAAAAATGATATGATAGCCATTTATGTCTTTAATGGTATAACCCGCCATACCCCATGGTTTGTTTTCGAGCGGTTCAACAATTTCTGCATTTCTATTCTGGTGAAAGTGATACAATGCTTCCAGTTTTCTGGCCCTGATAAAAACAGCATTGCCTTTTGATGCAGATGCCAGTTTTGGGTTTTTAGAAAACTGTATAAAAGTTCCGCTCCATGAAACACCGCCGTGGTCAGGCGGTTCGCCCCATGTCCATTTATCAGGGAACCCAAGCACATGATGCCAGTATAAAATGGTTTCCGATATATCGTTTACTGCAAGTACATGCTCAACATGCGATGGGGAACCGGCTGTTGTTTCTTTTTCCATCAGTGTATTTTTTTTGAATGAATACAGCATGCACTTTCATAAATGATGTAACTGATAAATACGTATAACTATGTTTTAACGGTCTGGTTTTGCTTTTTCACCAGGCTGCTTACCCTGTACATCATAATGATATTTGCGATAATCAGTATTACGATCACGTAGCCAAGCGTATCATAATGTTCCAACGGGCTTGTTTTGGTTTTCTGAACAACTATCAACCCGCCAACTCCTGCCGCTATACCTCCGGCAACCTGCTGCAAAGATGAATTGACGCTCATAAATGCGCCCCTGTCCTGCATTTCCGGCAATGCAGATACCAAAGCCATCGCCGGAACTATCCTGCTCATGATAGCTATCATCATAAGCACATTCAGCATCATAATAATACTGAAATGAACAGGAGGGAGGTTGGTATAGATCACTATTATCACCATCATGGTTACCGCTGCAGCAAAAAATATTTTTACTTTATCAATCTTATCACTCAGCCTGCCGATCAATGGCATGATGATAAGAGCGGCAATACCGCTTGCCATGAAAAGAACGGGGAGCTGTTCATACGAAACATTCAGGTTGTTTACTGCAAATGCGCTGCCCCAGGGCATCATCATAAATCCGCCCAGTGATAACAGGGCTGTCATTAAAAAACCAATCCTGTACCGGCGTTGTTTAATGGTGTGCCACAAATGTTTGATGGCTGTTTTTTCTGTCTTCAGTTCAAGGTGTTCTGTAACAGGTTGAAGCTTCAGCATTGTCATCAGCCATATAACAGTAGCTAAACCAACTATCATTAAAAATGGCGATTGCCAGCCCCAATGATTAGCAATGTAAAGGCTGATGGGGATACCCAGTACCTGGCTTGCGCCAAAGCCCATTTGTATAAAGCCCATGGCCCTTCCGCGCTGGTGCAATGGGAAAAGATCGGCAACGATGGCCATTGAAACAGACCCGATAACCCCGCCAAACAATCCGGTTATGATCCTTGCCGCAATGAGCATAAAATAGGAAGATGCCAGGCCGCAGAACAAGGTGCCAACTATAAAACCTACATAAAAGAAAAGCAACAATTTCTTACGATCGAACCTGTCTGCAAAACCGGCTGTTAATAAACCGGAAATGCCGGCGCTGAATGCATAACCTGACACCGCAAAGCCGAACTGGCTGGTGGTAAGCGACATGGATTTCATCAGCATGTCGCCAAGGGGTGACATGACCATGAAATCGAGCACCACCGTAAACTGGGTAAGTGCAAGCAGGATGATTACCAGGACCTGGTACCCTGTAAATTTTCTTTCAAT
Organism: Chitinophagaceae bacterium; assembly: GCA_033763355.1. Taxonomy (GTDB): domain Bacteria; phylum Bacteroidota; class Bacteroidia; order Chitinophagales; family Chitinophagaceae; genus JANRKT01. The sequence continues at coordinate 6,168 of JANRKT010000002.1, forward strand.
AACCGGGGCATTTGTATCCATTAAGTTTCAACAGTATTCAATTCAGTTGTCTTGCCGAAGAAAACCACATACTCATTCATTATGGTTATTGAAGTTATGATTTAAAACCAAACCATGCGGTTTCCTGTCTGCACTTTTTGTTTGAAAGCGCTGTAGCCATTTTCTTATCCTGTCACAGTAAATTGTGAAGCGTATGTGAAAATAATTGCCTGTTGAAGAATAAGCGCAACGGTCTGTAAAATTTTGTTGTCAGCAAGGGAAAAGAATTTATATGAACGGTTACAGACTACTGATTGGATGTATCATTTTCACGCTGACTTTTATTATGAATTCATGTAAAAAGGATGCAGCCCCGGCCCCTTTGCATTATTACGAAATTGGTTTCAGAGGCAATGCTGCAGAATGGCGGGATAGTTCTTTTATCATTGCCACATCAAATGCCACACTTATTTCCCAGATAGAAGCTCAACTAAACCTTCCTGCTGACCAGCGCAAGATTGTAAACGGCCGGCTTGTTTCAGGCAATGGGGGTTACAATAAAAATGCCGGCCATGCATTCAAATGGAGGTTTAAAGAAAATGACTGGCAACTGGCTGACCTGAGCATTGAGATTTATGACGGCAGGCCTTACAGCGATGTGGATACTGATATGAGCTATTGGCTGAATACTGTGAAACGGTTTGCACCCTGGGGCTCTTATATAAAAAAAGAAATCACAATGCCCTGAGGCTTTATCTTATTGGGTAATAAAGATACAGCGGGAGAGAAACCCGGCGCATCAATATCTTATCCAGCTAAATTGAAATTCAACCGGGGCTTTTAAACCACGTTCAGAAATTTTTTTGAATCGTTCTGGCAGGCTTATTAAATAATCACGGGCTTTTTCGGCTGCATCCGTAAGGCTGCTGATGCCGGCAATATCCCATTCTTTTATCAGCGATTCTAAAATATGAGCATAATCAAAGCTGGTGTACACACCAAGGCGTTGGGCCGCATCGCTGAAATGGGCAAAGGTTTTACCTATTGATTCACCGGCCTGGCGCAGAAAATGCGCAGGCATTACAATGCGTTTGCGCATCATACTTTCAAAAGCCAGCATCATTTCGCTGGCATCAATCTCAAATATTTTTTTTACAAAACTTTTATAGGCTTTGGCATGACGGGCTTCATCAGCAGCAATTACCCCACAGATCTGTGAAAGCTGATTGCTGCCATGTTTTTTGGCCAGCGTAGCTGTGCGGCGGTGAGAAATATTGGTGGCCAGTTCCTGGAAAGAAGTGTATACAAAACTTTTGTAAGGGTCTCTTGCAGTTTGTATATCCATGCCATCGGCAATTAAATGCTGTGTGCTTATTTCCATCTGCCGCATATCAACACGGCCGGAGAGATAAAGAAATTTATTCAGTAGGTCGCCATGCCTGTTTTCTTCCGCTGTCCACATTCTCATCCATTTACTCCAGCCCTGCGGTTCTGTTTTTGTAATGCCATCAACGTCCATCAGCCAGCTTTCGTAAGTGGGCAGGGCTTCTTCGGTAATGGTATCGCCTACAAGAACTGCTAAATAGTCATAAGGAAGTTCTTTACATTCAGCCTGTAGTTCTTTTATTTCTTTGGAAAAATTTTCACTGTTGCTTTCGGGCAGGAAATCGGCGGGTTGCCAGATGCTGTCAATCTTTTTCAGAAATTCTTCAATGATGCTGTCAATTTTTTGGGCCAGGTAATGCATCACTTCGATGCGTGCCGGTTTTAATTTTAATTCGTGCATGGTAATGAGTCCTGGCAGTGTTTAGCCGTCAGGGATTTTGTAGTAGATTAATGTTATATCTTTTCAATGGCTCATGGGATTTTTTGAATTTGCAGATGGTGACCACAACTGCCCCGTTAACCCATTTATACATCTTATACATCAGAAAGGACAAGGTAAAATTAAGCTTTATTATCGGCGGAACCGTCACAAAACTTTTGTAAAAGTTTATATAACCCTTAGTCTCCACTCCGCCCGGGGTTTTTATTGTCTTGATATGTGCCCTGAGGCTGATAAGTCTAAACAGGAACCAGGAGACCCCTTAGCATATTGCCATTTACTGAAGAACCTGTGAAGCAGAAAATTTTGGCAGTTACGGTGGATGATACTTTAGCAAACCCAATATACATGCAACATCGCAGGTATAAACGAAAAGGGTTCTCAAACCGTCAGCTCTTCCACTGCTATCATCTTAAACCCTAATTGCTGGTACATGGACAGGAAATCAAAGTTATTCCAGCCTTCTGCAATTTTACCATCCTCAATTCTTACAAAAGTCATCCCGGTGAAACTTACTTTTTGCCCACTGGCATTGATAGCATCAACAACACAACGGGAAGTTTCATAATTGTCCTGCGAAACCACATCCTCTACTTCCACATGTATCTGCGGAAACTGGTTTCTGAAATTGCGGAAAAACTGTTTAAAGGATTCAGTACCTTTTTCTTTGATGTCTTCAATTCCATGTACTTCAGCATTGGCTCCCATCATTTCATCAATAGCGTCTTCACGGCCCTTGTTCCATACTTCCGGCATCCAGCGATAAGTAAGTGTTGAATTTTTGTGAGGCATAAAAGGTAGTTTAAGATTAGTAGCTGAAGGTAGAATAATTGACTGAATATAGTTTTTAAGTTTCTTTACACTATCCTGCGGATGCTTTCAATACCATTTATCATAATGCAAATGCAACAATGTAATCGCCAGGTTTAGTTCCCAGTTTTCCGTGCCCGCCTGCAGCGATAACTATATATTGACGGCCGTTCAATTCATAAGTCATAGGAGTGGCTTGTCCTCCGGCCGGCAGTAAGGTTTCCCACAGCAGCTCGCCGTTGTTAATATTGAATGCCCGGAAAAATCCATCCATAGCAGAGGCGATAAAAACAAGACCGCTTGCTGTAGTGATAGCTCCGCCAAGGCTGATAGATCCCCATTGTTTTGATTCAGGATATTTTTGCGGGTCAAGCATAAACCCCAGCGGTATTTCCCATTTCAGCAAGCCGTTGTTCAAATCAATTGCAGCTAATGTACCCCAAGGCGGTTTGGTTTGCATCATCAATTCTCCATTTTGTACCGTGAAAAGGTATTCCCTGCCCATAAGGTAAGGTGTACCATCCTGCCGGCCGATTTCCGCTCTTGGCAAAGTTGTATTTATTGACGATGGTGTATTTTCTGTTTTAGGAAAAAGAGTGATCAGCGCTGCAATACGGTTGGTATTGGTAACAAGGATCTTTCTTTCCGGATCAAAGCTGGCGCCACTCCAGTTCATTCCTCCCACATTGCTGGGCGTAACAATTGTTCCCTGGAAGGATGGGGGAGTATATATGCCTTTGCTGACGTGTTTGCTGATGCGTTCTTTTGCTTTTTGAAAAAGTTCAGGTGTGGGTCCCCATGCATCTTCGGTTGTTACTTTTCGCAGTCCGAATAAAGGTAGTTGTGTTGGGAAAGGCTGCGTTTTTGCAGCTATTTCCCCAGGTACATCTGAAACTGGCACAGCCCGTTCTTCAACAGGAAAAAGATGTTCACTTGTTTCCCTGTTCATAACAAATATGTGCCCCATTTTGGTAACGACTATTACAGCCGCCACCTTCTTACCGTTTTTATTGATGTCAGCAAGTATTGGTTGTGCAGCTATATCAAAATCCCAGATATCATGATGCACGGTTTGAAAATGCCACACTGGTTTGCCGGTTGATGCTTTAATCGCTACGATTGAATTTGCATAAAGATTGTCCCCAATTCTTTCTCCGCCGTAATAATCAGGACTGGGGCAGGAGGTAGGCACAAACACCAGATCCCGGTATGGATCAACGGACAATGGCGCCCATGCATTGGCAGCGCCTGTCTGTTGTGCCTTTTGTCCTTTCCATGTTTCATATCCCCTGTCAGTTGATTTTCTTGGAATGGGATCCCAGGACCATTCTAATTTTCCTGTTCTTGCGTGATAAGCTCTTACTACTCCCGGGGGGTAATTAATTCTCTGGTTATCTCCCATAGCGGAACCAATAATAATCAGATCATTAATAATGGCAGGAGGAGAGGTTACCTGTATAGAACCAATGCCTTCTTTCAGATCAATGATACCATTTTTGCCAAATGAAGGAACAGGCTTACCGGTCTTTGCATTTAATGCGATAAGCCTGCCGTCTATTGTAGCTGCAAAAATGCGCATGTAATGATCGTCACCGGGCTTAAGGCCAGCATCAATCCATTTTGAAACACCACGGCTTGTTACTTCTGAATAATCGCCTTTGAGATTTAACTGCGGATCATATACCCATATTTCTTTGCCGCTTGCCGCATCAATAGCAATGACCCTGTTGGTTGGCGTACTAAAATATAAAACACCTTTTATCATCAGGGGTGTTGCCTCAAATGCTGCTTTGGAACCTATTCTTGTTCCTTCATATGTTTTCAGTTCACCTGATTGATAAGTCCAGGCTGGTCTCAGGTTTTTTACATTTTGAATATTTACCTGTTTCAATGGTGAGTGGCGCATGCCACCCGGATCATTGCCATAGTTGGCCCATTCACCCTTTTTTACAAAATGGGTTTCCCGATGCTGTTGTGATTTACCGGTTTTTTGTGAACTGGCCGGAACTGTAAACAGTAGTAATAACGGAATGATTAATGCTTTTATCATGGTATGATGAAATGAAGTGAAGAAAATGCAAAACCGTACTAAGGTAGCGCTCAATTTTCCAGCGGCTGTTTTTCTTTGACCAATAGAAAAAAAGAAACGATGTGTGGACGATTTCGTTTGCCGGGGCTTCATAGTTTTGTCTTACTGTACGATGAAAGCTGCAGCAGAATAAAATGCCTGTATGTAAGTCTCCATTCCGGTTGAACTTCAATTTTAATATAGGGCCGTATTCTTTATTTACAATATTTCATACATTTAACCATTAATTATTTGCCGTGATAACAACCGCCACAGCCCCCGCCGGGGTTAAAGTCATGAAACATTTTCGTTTTTACAGCAGGCAGGATATACAAAGTATAACCAAACGCCGCAGGTACGAAACCAAGCTGGGAGAGAAGTTCCGCCTGATTGAACCGATGCAGAACTGGAAAGAAGCGCTGGAATCTTCAACTTCAAAATATGTGCTGGCAGGAATCCCTGAAGACATTGGCGTACGTGCCAATTATGGTATAGGGGGCACGGATACTGCATGGCCCAATTTTCTGCAATCTTTCGTAAATGTGCAAAGCACCGATAAACTAAACGGGGAGCATATACTGATGCTTGGCCATTTTGATTTTGAAGATGTGAAGACAGTAATTGAAAAAAATGCCAAAAGCGGGGAAGAGATTACTGATGCCTGCCGCCACGCAGTAGCCAATATTATTGATGAAGAAGTGGAAGAGCTGGTTAAAACAATTGTTGCGGCAGGTAAGCTGCCTGTAATAATAGGCGGGGGGCACAACAACAGTTACCCTATTGTAAAAGGGGCAGCAAAGGGTTTATTAAAGACAGGGAAAATAAACAAAGCGCAGATCAATGTGGTGAACCTGGATGCACATGCTGATTTCCGCATAATGGAAGGCCGGCACAGCGGCAATGGCTTCCGCTACGCCATGTCAGAGGGATATCTTGGCAAATATGCAGTAGTGGGCCTGCAGGAAAACCATAACCCGCAAAGCATGCTGGATGACCTGTACAGCGATGTGAATATCCAGTACACTTTTTTTGAAGACATTTTCCTGCACGAAAAAATGAATTTCAAACAGGCCATTTCACAGGCCTTTGGTTTTTCTGATGACCAGTACACCGGTATTGAACTGGATATGGATTGTATTGAACATGTGCTCAGCAGCGCCATGACGCCTGCCGGTATTTCGCCTGTTCATGCACGGCAGTACATGAGCTTTGCGGGCAACTACCCCAAACCCGCTTACTTGCACATTTGCGAAGGGGCTGCACAACTCAGCAATGGCTCTGCTGATTTTTCAACCGGCAAGCTCATCAGTTATCTTGTTGCAGACTTTCTCCGTTCAAATATCAGTTGATATTTCTTTCCTTCAGCAATGTTATTCTGCTTATTAAAATCATTTCAAAGCGTTGGCGTCCCCGCCAACGCCAGCGGATACACTGCGACTGCATTTCCCGCTTTCCTTTGTCCGCAAAGACTCCTTCGAAGGAGGGGGGCCAGGGTGAGGTGAATTAAAAAAGGACACAACCCCTGTTGTGCCCTTTTAAACTTTATAGCTTTTGCTTTTAATTCTCCGGTGAAAGGTATTGTGCATAAGCATAACCTTCTTCGCCATCATCTGTTCTTATCAGCCACCACTGGTCATTGGTTTTGCTTACCAGCGTAACAATTTCATGATGCGCTGCTTTACCAACAATGGGCTGATCTGTACCCGGGCCCTTGCGGATGTTAAGATTTGATTTTTCTGTTGTAACCTTTGCCCGTGCACCTGCCGCCATGGTGGATACATTAATGTTCATTACCACATCGGCTGAACGGTAGTCGGGATCAATGGTATTATAAGTATCCCACAACTGGTCTTTTACTGTTCCTGAGGGGGCTTCGCCGTCAATGTACAATACGTTGTCAACTTCCCTCACCTGGAGATTAGCCACGCCAGATGCTGCTGCAGCATCAATCAGCGCTTTGTATTTATCCTGTAATGCCATAATTTGTTTCCTCCCTGTTTATTTAACGGTTAATTGGTTTTCAATTTTCTTGGGCTTCAGGGTATTCAAAGTCATCATCAGCTTTTGCAGCTTGTCTTTTTTAATTTCGCCGGTAAGCGTAATCACCCCTTCTTTAACTTCTGCCTTTACAGTGGGATGGTCTTTAATGGCATCAGTAACGGATTTCATCAAAGGATCATCAGTTGCCACTTCAACAGGTGCCTGCGGCGGAGGAGGTGCAACAGTAGTATTGTTCACTACAGATTTTACACCTTTGACAGCCTTTACAGTTTCTTCGCAGAGTTTGCGGCAGGCATCATCTTTACATTCACCTGTAAGCGTAACAACGCCGTCTTTTACTGCGGCTGTTACACCTGCCATTTCAGTCATGGATTTGGCTTTTTCCATGATGGTTGTCTCAATATCAGAATCTTTAACCCCCTTACAGGAATTAAAGACCACACTTGTTGCGGCAAGCAAAAGGACCGCGGTGAAAAGTTTTAAAATACTTTTTTTCATACAGTTTGCTGTTTGGTTAATAAAAGTTGCAAAATGGTTTGACGCGGTCAAGGTACAATACCTCAATAATATAACAATACCCCTGCATGATTAAATCATTGTAACTTATTCACACAGGGGTATCCGGGTATTTTTGCTTTTGTTCAGCGGGAATTATTCTTTTTTGCCGAGCTGGTCAAGTATAAAAGCATATTTTAAAGCAGTGAGTTTTTGTCTTTCAAACCGCCCCGATTCACCTCCATGCCCGGCGCCCATATTGCATTTAAAAAGAACCGGGTTGCTGCCCGTGTTGTTCTCTCTTATCCTCTGCACCCATTTGGCGGGTGAATAATATGGCACCTGGGTATCATTAAGGCCACCTGTTGCAAATATGGCGGGATAGGCCGTTTTCTTCACATTGTCATACGGCGACCAGCTCAGCATATAATCGTAATATTCTTTTTTATGCGGGTCGCCCCATTCGTCGTACTCTGTTGTGGTGAGGGGCAAATCAGGATTAAACATATCTGTAATCACATCCATCCAGGGAACTTCTGCAAGAATGCCTTTAAATAAATCAGGCCGCAAATTAGTTATGGCGCCCATCAGCATTCCACCGGCGCTGACGCCATTGGCAAATAATTTATCAGCCGAAGTATATTTTTCATTTACCAGTAATTGGGCGCAATCCACAAAGTCTGTAAATGTATTTTTTTTCTTAAGCAACTTACCGTCTTCATACCATGCCCTTCCCATTTCCTGACCGCCGCGTATATGTGCAATGCCATAAACAAATCCCCTGTCAAGCAAACTGATTACTGAGCTGTTAAAGTACGGGTCGGAATTGGAGCCATAAGAACCGTAGGAATATAAAAGCATGGGGCTGCTTCCATCTTTTTTAAACCCGTCTTTGCGGTAAACAATTGAAACGGGAACCATTTTGCCATCAGTTGCCCTGGCCCATATTCTTTGCGTTTCATATTTTGAAGCATCAAAGCCGCCTCCCACTTTTTGCTGTTTAAGCTGTGTTTTTTGTTTAGTGGCAAGGTTAGAGGAGTAGTCGGTTCCCGGAGTTGTGAGCGAAGTGTAATTGTAGCGGATGCTGTCCAGTTCATAGGCATCGGTGGCAGTACTCATGTTGGCAACATAAGCATTCTCTCCAAAATTCACGTAGTAAGATGAATTGTCTTTGCGGTTAATGACTTTAATTTGTGTAAGGCCGTTTATTTTTTGCTGTGCAACAATATAGTCCTTCAGTACTTCAGCATTTTCAAGTAAAGCAGTATCGCTTGCGGGTATTACATCCGTCCAGCCGGGTATGCCCGGCTTTGCAACAGCGGTTTTTGACAGCTTGAAATTCTTCGCATCCTTATTGTTATAAATATAGAATACATCTCCTTCATAATAGCTGGGATAATAGAGCAGATCACGCTGCCTGGGCTGAATAACAACAGCACTTGCCCTGGGGTTATTGGCATCAAGGTACCTTGCTTCGGCAGTAGTGGTGCTGCTGATGTAAATAAATATATAGCGGTTGTCTTTTGAGGGCGACAGATAAACTACATAGGTGCTGTCTTTTTCAGTATAAATCTCTTCATCATTTTTGGGATCGGTCCCTACCACATGCCGCATTACTTTATAGCTGCGTACGGTATGGTCATTGGTGGTATAGTAAACCGTTTTATGATCATTGGCCCATGCAAATGAACCCGATGTATTTGGGATGGATTCCGGGGAAAGTTCTTTGGTGACTAAATTTTTAAAATAGCTCACTGATCTTCTGCTCCCGTTGGTGTCAATGGCATAAGCCATCCAGTTGTTGTCCCTGCTGGCGGCCCTTCCCCGTACAAGGTAAATCTGGTGGCCTTTTGCCATTTCGTTCACATCCATATAAATTTCTTCAGGCGCTGAAGTGGTTTCTTTTTTGCGGCAATAATAAGGATATTGTTTGTCCTCATCATAACGGCTGTAATACCAGTAGCCGTTTTCTTTTGTGGGCAGGGATTCATACTTCTGTTCTATTCTTGCAACAAGCTCATCGTACAATTTTTTCTGCAGGCCATCAGTATGTTTCATGGTTGCTTCTGTATAAGCATTTTCGGATTTGAGGTGATTGATAACATTGGAATCTGCCGGATTGCTGAGCCAGAAATAATCATCTGTTCTAGTATTTCCATGCTCGGTAAACTCTTTAGATTGTTTTTTTGCAACCGGCGCAATAAGGCCGGCTTGTTTATCTGTTGAAGTGTTACATGCAAATAATATTGCACAGCAAAGGGGTAAAAAAAAATTTCTCATCTTCCCGGTTTTAGTAAAATTCAAATTAGGGCTTCGAAATCTAAAAACAATGTATTGCAATGGTTTTTTTACAGGCGGTAGTTACAATAAACCCTTTTTATACACTTTCATAAACATCATTGTAAAATGGGATTCTCTGAGTTGAATTTATCCCTAACTTACGCTTCCTTGTTTACCTTCAAAAAAAATAATAATGCCCGACTTCCAGGTAAAAAAACAACCTAAAACTTATGATGCGGTAATTGTGGGTTCAGGCGCAGGAGGGGGTATGGCCGCTTATGTGCTATCAAAGGCAGGTTTAAAAGTATGCCTGCTTGAGGCAGGCGCCATGTACAATCCGCAAAAAAATGTAACGCAATTAAAAAACCCGTGGGATTCTCCCCGAAGGGGAGCCAGTACAAAGTTTCGGCCATTTGGCGATTTCGACGCCTGTTACTGGGGTTGGGAAATAGACGGTGAACCTTATACACATGTTAAGGGCACACGGTGGGACTGGTGGCGTGCACGTATGCTTGGCGGAAGGACCAACCATTGGGGAAGGATTTCACTTCGGTTTGGCCCCAAAGATTTTAAAAGAAAAAGTATTGACGGATTGGGTGATGACTGGCCGATAGGCTATGAAGACATCAAACCCTATTACGATAAAATTGATCAGCTCATAGGAGTATTCGGAACTAATGAAGGTTTGGAAAATGATCCTGATGGTATTTTTTTACCTCCGCCAAAACCGCGTTTGCATGAATTGTTCATTAAAAAAGCGGCCACAAATGTTGGTGTTCCTGTCATCCCATCCCGTTTGTCAATCCTTACCAAAAAAATAGAAAGCACCACTGAACGAAACGCCTGCTTTTACTGTGCGCAATGCGGCCGCAACTGCAGCATTGCAAAAGCTGATTTTTCTTCATCAAATGTTTTGATTTATCCCGCCATCAGTACCGGTAATGTGGATGTTGTAGCCAATGCAATGGCACGTGAGGTTTTAACTGATGCCAATGGCCTTGCAACGGGTGTTTCTTATATCAATAAAGAAGACATGCTGGAATACCAGGTAACTGGCAAAGTGGTAATACTTGCTGCCAGTGCCTGCGAGTCTGCAAGGCTTATGCTGAATTCAAAATCACAGCGGCATCCAAATGGCTTATCCAATTCAAGCAATGTGGTGGGAAAATATTTACATGATTCTACTGGTGCAGGAATGGGGGGCATACTTCCTCAACTCTTTGGCCGTAAAAGATACAATGAAGATGGGGTAGGTGGCATGCATGTGTATTCACCCTGGTGGGGCGACAATAAAAAACTGGATTTCCCGAGGGGATACCATATTGAATACTGGGGTGGCATGGGACAACCTGCATATGGTTTCGGATGGGGCATTGAAGGATTAAACGGTAAATATCCGGTAAACGGTACAAAAAAAGAGGCCGGTGGTTACGGCGCTTCCCTTAAAGAAGATTACCGCTATTTTTATGGCGCTGGTGTAGGTATGGCAGGCAGGGGCGAAGCGCTTGCATTGGAGAGTAATTACTGCGAAATTGATCCGGCTGTGGTTGATAAATATGGTATTCCGGTTTTGCGCTTTAATGTAAAATATACTGATTACGAGATAAAGCAGGCAAAACACATGAAGGAAACCTTTAAGGAAATCATGCATGCCATGGGTGCAGTAATTACATGGGGTGATAACGGGCCTGAAGATAATTATGGGCTGGAGGCTCCTGGTAAAATCATCCATGAGGCGGGAACGGTACGAATGGGTAATGACCCCAAACGTTCAGCGCTTAACAAATGGTGCCAGGCGCATGAATGTAAAAACCTTTTTGTTGTAGATGGCGGGCCATTTGTATCGCAGGCTGATAAAAATATTACATGGACGATCCTTGCATTATCCATGCGTTCGTCAGAATACATTATTGATGAAATGAAGAAGCAGAATTTGTAAAGCCCCTTCTCTTAAAGGGGTGAAAAAACTTAATAAAATCATCTTAAGATTTTAAAAAAAATGGATAGACGAAAATCACTCAAGGCGCTTGCAGTAGGTACCATCTCCACCGGAGTTTTACTGGATGCCTGTAAACTCAGCGACAAAAAAACAGAAGAGAAAAAAACTGATTCCACTGCCGGAAATGAATTAAATCTTGACCGCCAGCCCGAAGAACTGGAAAAGCATAAAGAAGTTACTTCCAAAACATTTTTTACAGGGCATGAAATGGCTACCATTACCATTCTTGCAGACATTATCATCCCCAAAGATGAAATAAGCGGCAGTGCATCTGATGCAAAAGTTCCGGAGTTTATTGAATTTATTGTAAAAGATATGCCACAGCACCAAACCCCCATGCGTGGCGGCCTGCGCTGGCTTGACATGCAATGCCTGAAACGTTATGAAAAGGCATTTAAAGATTGCGATGAAAAACAACGCATGGAAATGGTGGACGAAATTGCCTGGCCCGATAAGGCAAAACCGGGAATGAAACAGGGCGTTAACTTCTTTAACCTGATGCGTAATTTAACGGCAACGGGTTTTTATACTTCACCAACAGGAGTAAAGGATATAGATTACAAGGGCAATACCCCCAATCAGTGGAATGGTGTGCCTGAAGATGTATTGAAACAATACAGCATGGCTTACACCGAAAAAGAACTGAAAGAATGTATAAAGTTTGATTGAAAATTTTTCAGCTTATTTTTAACACAATAACGATTTTGATGCCATGAGCAAGAACAAAAAAAGTAAACATTATCACCGCCGCCAGTTTCTCAGGGATGCCTCATTAACCATGGCGGCATTTACAATTGTGCCACGCCATGTTTTGGGTAAGGGCTATGTTGCGCCAAGCGATAAACTAAACATAGCGGGTATTGGCGTGGGCGGCAAAGGCGAAAGCGACCTTGCTGAATTTGCAAAAAGCCCCAAAGCAAATGTTGTTGCGCTGTGCGATGTTGACGACCGCCAGGCTATCGCATCACGTAAGCGTTTCCCCAATGCACCATATTACCGCGATTTCAGGGAAATGCTTGAAAAAGAAAAGAACAACATTGATGCCTGTTCTGTTTCTACGCCTGATAATACGCATGCCGTAGCGGCCCTTGCTGCCATGCAACTGGGCAAACATGTATATGTACAAAAACCATTGACACACGACATTTATGAAGCAAGGATATTAACTGAGGCTGCAAAAAAATACAGGGTAGTTACACAAATGGGCAACCAGGGTGGTTCAGGTGAAGGGGTAAGAAGAACTAAAGAATTGATTGACGCCGGTACGATTGGCCAGGTGCATACCGTACAATGCTGGACCAACCGGCCCGTGTGGCCGCAGGGCATACCAACACCTTCCGGCAAATTTGATACTCCAAAAGAACTCGACTGGGATTTGTGGATTGGGCCTGCAAAGATGATTGATTTCAACCCCGCATACCTTCCTTTTAACTGGAGGGGCTGGTGGGCTTTTGGAACGGGTTCATTGGGAGATATGGCATGTCATATCATGGATCCTGTTTTCCGTTGCCTGCCGATTGATTATCCCACAGATGTGGAATGCAGTGTCGCAACCATCTGGAAGGAAATGTGGAATGACACGGCCAACCCTGATAGCTGCCCGCCATCCTCAATCATTCATCTTACTTATCCCAGAAAAGATAAAAAAGGAAATATAAAAGTATCCTGGTATGACGGGGGCCTGTTGCCGCAAAGGCCTGATGAATTATTGCCAGATGAAGCACTTGGCAACTGGGATGGTGGGGTGTTGTTTATTGGTAATAAAGGAAAATTACTTGCTGATTGTTATGGCGCCAATCCGCGTTTACTGCCCACCAAACTTATGAAGGAAGCAAAACTTCCGCCTGTTAAACTGGCCCGCGTTCCCGAAGGCCATTATGTACAGTGGGTGAACGCCTGTATAGATGGTTATGGAAAAGGAAAGACCAGTTCACCATTTGAATTTGCAGGACCTTTTACAGAAAGCATATTGATCGGTAACCTTGCCATCAGGAGTTTCCTGATGAAAAACCCCAAACTAAAAGGGTGGGATGATAAATACCTTGGCCGTAAACGCCTGTTATGGGATGCAAAGAATATTAAGATTACCAATTTTGATGATGCCAACCAGTTTGTGAAGAGAGAATACAGGGATGGCTGGAAACTGGTGTTGTGAGCGTCTTTGAAACTGATTGTAAACAATAATCCCCTGGCTGAAAAACCGGGGGATATTTATTTTGAGGGTAAATAATCTAATCCTTCCTGTTAAACAGCCACAGTAAAAACAACCCGAGGTACAAAGCAATACCCGTAAGCCCAAAAAAGAACATGGTGAAAAATTTTTGTGCCGGGGCAAAAAGGGTCATTGCGACTGCCACAACAAGATAGGCAACGAATAATACAACAAGGGTGGTTATGTTTTTATCCATACGCTGATGGTTTGTTTGTGGCCTCAAATATCAGAAAATAATTTTAAAATTGAATTTTACAATGTAAAACTTTTCAGGATGCGAAATTTCATGTTTTTATCGCTGTTGGTTTTTCTGTTGGCCTGCGATGCCAGGCATGACAGCGGAAACTGGCAATGGGAGCCTTTTGTAAAGGCAGATTCCGTAAACCCCATTCTTCAGCCAGATAGTGCAGCGTCTTTTCTTTGCCCCTTACGCAAACAGTTGGTGCGATGGGAAGAAAACAATGTACTCAATCCTGCAACTGCAGTACAGGATGGTAAAATTTATATGCTCTACAGGGCGCAGGATAAAATTGGAATCCTCAGCGGCACATCAAGGCTTGGCCTTGCAGTAAGCGAAGACGGCCTGCATTTTATAAAGGAGAAGGAACCTGTTTTTCATCCTGATGAAGATTCCATGAAAACATACGAGTGGCCGGGAGGTGTTGAGGACCCCAGGCTTGCAGAAACAGAAGACGGCAGATATATCCTGACTTATACTGCATGGGATGGTAAAACTGCAAGGTTATGCATTGCCTCATCAACCAACCTGAGAAATTGGACAAAACATGGTTTGGTTTTAACAGGAAAGTATAAAGACATGTGGTCAAAATCCGGGGCTATTGTTTGCAGGCAAAAAGGGGACAAGCTTATTGCTGCAAAGGTTAATGGCAAATACTGGATGTACTGGGGCGACACAAAAATTTTTATATGCACATCAGAGGATTTGATTCACTGGGTTCCGATGGAAAATGAAAAAGCTGAGTTGCAGGTATTATTCGGCCCACGTAAAAATAAATTTGATAGCGACCTTGTTGAACCCGGCCCGTCACCTGTTATTACAGACCGGGGTATTCTTTTTATTTACAACAGCCGCAATTTCGGGCCGGACAGAGATAAAAATTTACCTGAGGGAACTTATTGCGCCGGCCAGGTACTGATTGATGGGGCTGATCCAGCCCATGTTTTGAAAAGATCGGATACGTATTTTTTTAAACCGGATAAAGAGTATGAAATTAAGGGGCAGGTGGGCAACGTGTGTTTCCTTGAAGGATGGGCTCCCTTTAAGAACAAATGGTTCTTATATTATGGCACAGCAGATTCAAGAATTGGTGTGGCAGTTTACAGCCCGGTAATATAATAACATTAAAAATTAACTATAGCATATGCTTTATTATCAGCATAAGGCCCGCCGGGGTGGCGTGCACTGTAATCAAGGTTAATCCAGTACTCACCGTTTTCTTCACGGTAAAACAGGCCGGAAAAATTCTCTGATGCAAAAAGGTCTGTAATGGCTTCCTGTATCAGCAGAAACGATTTTTTATCACCGCAATGAAGTTCAGGGTAAACATGGTCAACCGTCAGCACCATCCTGCATCTGGCGCCAATTGCTTTCAGGCAGGAGATCATCAGTATGGTGTGGTCATCGCAATCACCGCCCAGCCCGTTTTCAATGGTTTCCCTTGCTGTAGCGTAGTATTCATCACGCTGTGCGTCTGACACATATTTAAAATGATTGTTGAGGTATTTAAACAGTGAGAGGAAGCGTACATCTGCGCCATACTTGCTGTAGTAATCGTCAAAATAATCCAGTGAATGTTTCACAGCAAAGTTTCTTACCAGCGAATCTTTGTAATTGATTTTTGATTTAAGCCCTTTTACCGCTTTATCAACTTCTGAATCAAATAGCGATGGCTTAATGAGATAAAGGTCCTTTTCTTTCCTGTCTTTATTATCCCAGCTCTGCTGTACCAGCCGTTTATAATCATTCACCATGCTTTGAAGGTTGTAGGTACTGGTAAGTATATTAAATACCACCACAACACAAACCATTACAAAAGCTGGAATAATTAATGGTTTGAATACCCATAAAACAAAACGCACAAACAGGTAAGCCAGTAAAATAGCTACTACGAGATCGGCATTCCATTTACCTATAAGTATTGGGGGGATAACACGGTTAATAAGCGGAGCAAGGGGGATAATAGTAAGTAATCCCACAAGGTTAAGGATGAAATTAGATGCAAATTTATGTCTCCGGTTCAGCTCCTCCATGGCGTCGTATCTGTACAACGTAAAGTTGCGTTAAAAAATTTAACCTGAGATGTTAAAATCTGCAGGGTTGAAACAGGGTTTTGTCTATATAAATATGGTGAAAAAAAACGGTAAATCAAAATGGAAGGCGGGACTAATTGTAACTCAACAGATAAAGTCATCTGTTCAATAGCAAAACTACTAATCCTCATCTTCTTCATAATCGTATTCATCTGTATTGTATGATGATTCCCATGCCCTCACGGCCTGGTCGCTGAGCAACTCTATAATATCATGTACAGGATCGGTCTTGCGTTTCCATACCTGTGTTTCAGTGTCTTCATAAAAGGTAACAAACAGGCAATGGTCTGTTTCTACTTCAATCTTAACAAGGCTCAGGTTATCTTCTTCTTTTTCCTGGATAACATAGTAACATCCCGGTTCTAAAATGGAATAGTTGTACATAAATAAGGCTTTTCTTAAAGTCAAATAAAATAAACCAACAGACAATTAATCGCGGAAGAATTAATGGGTATAGAGAATCAAATGGATCAGGTTTTCCTCAGGTACAAGTTGCGAAGCAATTGGATGTAAACAAATTTACAATTTCGGAATGAAAAGAAAATACCTTCAAAAGAAATTAATTTTCGGGAGAGGTTTCCCTGGCGTTAGTGCCACATTTCATTAAAAATCAATATTTTATACCAGCTTACTCCAAGCCCCTGCGTGAAGACGGCCTTCTATATAAATGAAAACCGGGATATTGAATGTCATCCTCTTATTTCAGTTTTTCTGTTGATATATGCCGCGGTGAACAAGTAAAGCGCTTAAAATTGCAAACCGCTGTTATAAAATTTTCCTGATGCAAACAGCTCTTTTAATACCATAATCATATGAACATATTTTTTGCAAACACTTTTTTATTTAAAACATAAAATAAAAAAACCCGGCTGTTAACCGGGTTTTACAATGTCTTGTTGGTTTACATCCTGCTCATACAGTTGCTGCGATAGGTGCATTTCTTCTCTGTTTTCTTCTCCGGACTTTGTTTGGTTGCTTTCTTTTGTGTAATAGCAAAAACAGCTGCAACACTGCCCAGTAATGCCAACGCTACAATTACCTTTTTCATGGTCTGAAATTTTATATACCATAAGTTACAACTTTTTATAATCAGCAGAAATTAATTTTCTGTAAACGGGAGCGGAAGGTGATCCCTTTTTTCCGGATTGAATAAACCGCTTTTACAAAACCAATTGGTTTGTTTTATCATTAAGCTTTGTACCTTTCAGCAATCATTCATTTAAAAATATATGTTATGCACTTCATCTGGTTTATCATCATTGGCGGAGTTGCAGGCTGGTTAGCCGGGCTGATCATGAAAGGAGAGGGTTTTGGCCTGATTGGTAACATCATTATCGGCATACTTGGCGCTTTAATCGGGGGATGGCTGGCGGGTGAAATGGGTATCCGCATAGGGAGGGGACTGGGCGGCCGCTTGCTGGTTTCAACCGGCGGCGCGGTTGTACTGTTGTTTTTGATTAACCTGGTAAGAAAGGGCATCAAATAAAATTTAACTTTCGATACCTGAAAAACAATTTAGCGGTTATACCTTAAAACCGTTAATCCCTGGTTTTTTGTTTGCCGATGCCATCAATACCGTTTGTTTAATTCTTGCCGCTCTTGTCTCCGGCCTTTTAGCGCTGTCAATCCAGTAAAGAAATTGTCTTCGGTAACCGGGTGGAAAAGCTTTGAAGTTTTCAAGTGCTTTTTTGTTTTTTCCCAGCGCTTTCAAAAGATCTACGGGCAATGTATTTGTATCAGCCTGCAGATTGCTGGCAGTAAGTATATCCCATGAACCATCTTTTTTTGCTGCTTCAATTTTATCCATACCGGCCATTGTCATCAAACCTTGTTCAATCAGCTTTTCAATTCGCCTTTTATTAAGGTCGCTCCATACGCTTTTGGGTTTGCGGGGTGTGAATTTAAGCATGGCCCTGCTGTCATCCAGTTTTCGCGGCAGACTGTCTATCCAGCCAAAACATAAGGCTTCTTCTACCGCCTCATCATACTTTACAGCGGGCTTGCCGGTTGCTTTCTTGTAATAAATCATCCATATGCCAGGTGATTTATCATGGTTCTTTTTGAGCCATTCCCGCCATGCTTTGCGGTTGAGGGGGTAATAGGTTTTATATTCAGGCGATTTTGGCATTAAACGTTATTTAAACTAAAATACGAAACGGCTGAATGAAAAAGTGTTTTTGTTATACCTGCTTGCCATTTTCCAGACGGAGAAAATGATTTACGCATGGAGGAATATCTTTTTCGTAATGGCTAACATAGATTAAAGTAGTACCAAAGTTTGTGCAAAGCATATTAACCAATTGATTGAAACAATATGCCTGTTCTGTATCAAGTCCCTGGCAGGGTTCATCAAGTATCAGTAAAGGAGGAGTTTTAACCAGGGCACGTGCAAGTAAAACCATTCGTTGCTGGCTGAGTGAAAGCTGGTATAATGGTTTATTGTAAAGAGGCTTCAGTTGCATAACATCTGCCCACCAGTCAGCTTGCTCTTCCTGTATAACAGATAGCTTCCTGAAAAGGCCGATGGTGTCAAACAAACCGGAGGCAATTACTTCGAAGCAGGTGGCTGATCTTTCAAAATACAAATGCAATTCGGGTGAAATATAACCGATACGCTTTTTAATATCCCATATGCTTTCTCCTTTACCTCTTCGTTTATCAAACAAATAAATTTCATTGCCGTAGGCCTGGGGATTATCTGCAGTAATTAAACTAAGCAGTGTTGATTTTCCTGCTCCGTTATGCCCGGATACACTCCAGCATTCACCCTTTTTAACCAGCCAGTTGATATTTTGCAAAATCATCCTTTCGCCATAACTCACGTTAACATTCTTCATTTTTACTGCACAGCTAAAGTCTTCGCTTGCAGAATTAAGTTGATTTAACTTTTCTGTATTTATGGTGAAGGTATTGATTGGTTCTTCCGGTATTGAATGCGGAATATTTTCCTTTGTACCTGCATAAATCAATTGCCCGCTTTTGAGAACTGCCACATGTGTAATGCTTCCGGGCAGTTCCGGCAAATTGCAGATGAGCAATACATGAACCCCCTTCTGAATAACAGTATCAATTACTTTTTGCAGTGTTTCCCTTCCTTCTGCATCAAGGCCGGTAAAGGGATTGTCGAGTATGATGAGCTGCGGGTTATCCAGCAAAATCCTGACAAGCTGGAGCCGTTTATTCTCCCCGTTTGATAATTGTATCAGTGGCTCATCCATCAGCTTAGTGAGATGAAGCACATTGATCCAGTCATGGCTGTTGCTGCTGCCATCATCATGTTTTAAGAGTTCTTCTTTTACAGTAATGGCATCTTCTGCATCAGGTGAATTAAAACGCTGCTGGTAATAAAAATCGCTTGTGTGTGAGAGGTTCCTGAAGCGGTGTTGTTGTTCTGCTACAGCAATATGCGGGTGAATGTGGCCTTCATCAAAATAAAACTGAATAAGGCCCCTGTAAAAAACACTGCCTGCTATTGCATGTGCCAGCGAAGTCTTTCCGCTGCCTGAACCTCCTGTTATTGCCCATTGTTCTCCGGCATGAATGGTGAGATTGATATTTTTCAGTGCGGGTATCCCATTCTGCGTTACAGTAACGTTCACCAGTTCGAGCAGCTTTTTTTCCATGCAAAAAAGAAAAACTGAAAGATAATATAAATAGACCAGCTATTGCATGCAGACCGGATGGCACTATAATATGCGATGGCAACTTTAGATAAAGTTGCCATCGCTTTGTTCCTGAAAATACAGGTCACCTGGTTAAACAGATATGTTATTACATTTTTAATGCACGGGCCACAGCCTGTGTGTCATAACAGTCACGGAAATGAACAAGTTTGCCATCTTCATCAAATTCTGAGCTCATGGCCCAGATGGTGGAGAGCAATTTGCCTGTTTTCCTTGCCTTTCCTTTTGCATAGCCGGTTGAAATAACGAGGTTGCCATTTTCCAGGATGTGTTCTGCAACAAATTCAGTGTATTGAACATGCTCATCCATTTTTCTGAAAAATGATTTTACATCCTCCGGCCCGTGATAAATACCTGCATGAGGTATCTCAGGTTGCCCCATTACCTCCCAGATTACATCTTTGTGCAGGCAGGAGATAATATAAGGAATGTCGCCTTTACTGAAAGCATCGTACATCTTGCTTACAGTTTTTCCATAACGAACGAGGGTTTCCATAAATAAAAATTTAAAGGTTAAAAAATATTGTGTAAGGGCCTTCAAGGTTGCTGAAGCGGCAACGGAATAATTCAATAAGGGAAGTTGCGGAAGGAGAGCGGATGCAATTGTTTTAGCAAGGTACGGTGTTTTGTAAATGCCAAAGCCACAGT
The DNA here is from genome assembly GCA_033763355.1 of Chitinophagaceae bacterium. Classification (GTDB taxonomy): domain Bacteria; phylum Bacteroidota; class Bacteroidia; order Chitinophagales; family Chitinophagaceae; genus JANRKT01. The sequence goes on from JANRKT010000002.1 coordinate 26,499, forward strand.
ACAACGGATAGTTTTGCACAACCGCATTTGCAAAGAATCCTCTTGTAAAATCAACCGCTGTCAAAAATTACCCCGGCATATTTTAAGTAACGCTTTACTCCTCCCGTTTCCTGAAGCTCCCGAAAGACTAAGGCCTTCGGGAAAGCCAATAAAATGCGATAATGCATAATGAAAATTCTCCGGGAAATGACAAAATGCTTACCGCAAAAATGAGTTTGGGATACAAATGAGAAATCGCTCCGCTTAATTTTTTCCAACAGCACCCTGAGACAGCAGGCTGTCAATCCGGAATGTACTGTAGTGCACATTCAAATAACCGGTATAATTAAGCAGGCTGTCATAATTAATGAGTTTAACAGTACTGTCCGGCAATACAGCTTGCTTAACATTATTGGTCTGGCTGCTTGCAGCAGTGCCTGTTCCGGTAATACTGGTCAGTGGTATGGCTATGTTACCCGGCTCTGCAATACTGCCATTGCGGATGTGAACGAGGTGAACAGTATCCTTTACTGATTTGTCAAGCGATACCAGTATATTGAAACTTTTATCAGTGTTTTCAGTAAAAGTTATTTTACCTGTTACACCCGAACCATTGAATGCGTTTAAGCTGTATTCTTTTGAACGGAGAGCTGACTGCAGTTTTTCGTCTTCCTTTTTACAGGCAATAAATAAAACCACGGCAATTACTGCTGCTGAAAAGAAACTGCGGCTGAAAAAATTGTTGATCGTCATGTGATATTTTTTATGGTTACAGAATAGAAATTTTTTCCGGAGAATGCTTTCCAGAGGAAAAGGTGAGAAACCTGCAAAAGAAAATACAGGGCCTGATTTGATTAAACCCTGTATTACTGAACATGAATAATTATTGCTGAAGTTTTATTTCGCCGGCATCTGTGGGCTGGCCATCAGCTACCACTATATTTTCTCTGGCGGCATTCTTATAAGGGGGCTTTGCTTCTATAACAAGCCTGTAGGCGCCGGGTTTGGCGTTTACAATTTCGAAAGCGCCTTCTTTGATCTCTGCTTTAAGCGTGTCTGTTGCTGAAATAGCCCATGCTTTTACTCCACCGTCTGCAGGAAGCACTGTTCCCCTGATGGAACCCGTTTGAATGTTTGTAAACGAAAAGATTGCTGCAGTGGCAACAATAGCTAACGCCACGAAAGGAAATTTCGCTGTTTTCATAACTGTAGTTTTTTTATAGGTTTAAAAAAGAAAAGAACACATTTTCACTTTGCCACAGAGTAAAAGGAGGGATGCAGCTATAAAACAACTACTGTGCCAGTAAGTTTTCAACAATTAAAAGCAATTAACATTGTGTTAATAGAAGTTTGTGCATTATTTTTTATAACCCGGTCATAATAAGCACAAAACAGCGAGGTAACCCATATCATCCCTTTGCATGAAATGCAATGACAGGAAAATAACTGTGATAGGCCAGTTTTTTGGTATGGGTTATATTAAACAGGCTGCTTATCATCGAATGTTTTTTGGGGATGGTGATGAGGGCATCGGCTTTTTTGTCAAGAGCAAAATCATTAATGGTGTCAGGGAAATTACTTCCTCTCAAAAAATAAAACTCAGGATTGTGCATTGAAAACATGCTGCCGAGTTTATTCTTTTCTGTTATTTCTTCAGATGCATGTGAACTGGTATGTTCATCCATCACCTTTACCATATACAGTTTTGATTTAAACCACCCCAGGAACATATTCAATTCATCTGCCGGAATGGTATTGCCGGTTTCTTCAAGGTCAGTTGCAAGCACAATATTCCTGAATCCCCGGTAGGTGCAATTGCCCGGTACAATAATAACGGGACAAATATTCCTGTTGATTACATTGAGTGTATTACTGCCGAAAAGTAACTGTTCAATTTTTGAAGTTCCCGTAATGCCCATTATTACCATGCTGAGCGGTGTGGCAAGGTGAATATTTTCAATAAGATCTGCCAGCTTTCCTGTATCACAGGCAAGGGTTAGGGGTACAGTTGTATTCATTGCTTCCTTCAGGTTGGCAAGCGCAGCCAGCGAAAGTTTTTTTCTTGCTTTCGTATTTACATTAAGAGGGGTGCCGTCGATACCCGCCTCAATGGCATCAAGTGCATTAAAGAGAATGATTTCGCTTCCCGGAACATGCTCAGCCAGCCTGGCTGCAAACAGGGCGGCATTCTTTGAAACATCTGAAAAATCTGTTGGAACCAGTATTTTTTTCATAGAATGATATTTTGTAAATACAAGATACTGGCAGACCAGGCAAAAGCATGGTATTGCAGTCAGTAAGGGAGATGATTTATGTCAAGTAGCTTTATTATTGACTCAACGCTATCCCGCAATAAACAAACAATAAGTTATCGTTTCCTCTGACGCTCAATTCATGAATTGTTCCGGCGGGGATCCTTACAAAACTTCCGGTTTCAACAGCGTAGTTTTCTTTTCCTACTTTGTAATTTCCCCTTCCTCCTAAAAAATAAAAATATTCTTCCATGCTGGGATGAAGGTGTTCTGCGATTACTTCACCAGGCAATAATTCGCCATAAGCAAACTGGGTTAAAGCTGTATTCGTTTCTTCATTTTTTAGAAAAACAAATTTTTTACCCTGCATGTGGGCGGTTAAGGATGCAGGAAGCTCTTTAAGGTCAACTTTTATTTTATCAGTCATGTGCGAAAAAAAAAGAACAGGATAATAAACTTTCGTTCATTTCCTGTTCATTAAGCAATTGGTGCGGCTGTAAAGTTTAGTGGTGCACCACTACTACTTCTCTGCCGGCTTCTACCTGTGCGTTTATCCACTGGTAGGTTTTCCTGAGACCATCTTTTAAAGGTTGCGAAGGCGCCCATCCTAATTTTTGCGTAATCAACAGGTTGTCGGAGTTTCTTCCCCGCACACCTGTAGGGCCCGGAATGTTTTTTATATTGGCGGGTTTTTCGGCAATTTCAAATACCATTTCTGCAAGCTGGTTAATGGTTACCATCTCTTCTGAACCGATATTTACAGGTCCCATAAAATCAGATTCCATCAGCCTTCTTACGGCTTCAAGGCATTCATCTATATAAAGGAAAGAGCGTGTTTGTTTACCGTCACCCCATACTTCGATGGGTACGCCGTTTTCTATTTCGGCAACTTTGCGGCACATGGCGGCTGGGGCTTTTTCTTTACCTCCTTTCCATGTTCCCATCGGCCCAAAAATGTTGTGGAAACGCCCAACGCGAACATTAAGGCCATAGTTACGGTGATAGGCGAAATAAAGCCTTTCGCTGAACAATTTTTCCCAGCCATATTCACTGTCCGGAGCCGCAGGATATGCTGACTCCTCTGAACATTTGGGGTTATCGGGGTCTTCCTGGTTATAAGCGGGATATATACAAGCAGAAGATGAATAAAAAATCTTTTTAACGCCAACTGCAACTGCCTGGTTAACGATGTTCAGGTTAATCATGGCGGAATTGTGCATTACGTTAGCATCATTATCGCCGGTAAAAATATAACCCGCACCGCCCATGTCGGCAGCAAGCTGATATACTTCATCAAACCCCTGATCTAAAACCCTTGCAACAACATCCGGGTCAGTTAAATCACCAACAATAAATTCGTCTGCAGGTAATTTGGAGTATTCGTGGTGTTTCACGTCAACCCCTCTTACCCAAAATCCATCCTTCTTTAGCTTTTTTACAAGGTGGCCGCCAATAAAACCTCCGGCGCCGCATACAAGAGCTTTTTTCATAATGGTCATATTTAATTTTTAAGCTTTCTTAAATAAAGTACTGGTTGCTTCACGCAGATTATAAAATATAAACAGTGGTACTATCTTAAAATATCTTTTAAAAAGTCTTTTTGGTTCGGTTAAAAGCCTGTAAAGCCATTCAAGTCCTGCATCCTGCATCCACAAAGGGGCCTGTTTCACTTTAGCGGTGTGAAAGTCAAAAGCAGCGCCAACAGTAATGATGTAATTTGCTTTTGTAAAATCCTTTAAACGATAAGCAAATTTTTCCTGCTTGGGGGTGCTCAGTCCAATCCATACTATGTTGGCGCCTGAAAGATCAATCTGACGCCCGAGTTTTCTCATTTCCATATCTGTCATCTCCCTGAAAGGCGGGCTGTACGTTCCGGCAATGGAGTTGTTATTGAACTTTTTATTGCACACTGCTTTTAATTCTTCTGCAACACCTTCTTTGCCCCCGCAAAAGAAATGTTTAACTGGTTTGTCAGCAGTAGCCCTCATTACCGACCGAAAAAAATCAGGCCCGTAACAACGTGACATTTTCCTTGCTCCTTTAAGACGGCCCACCCAAACCCCGGGCATACCATCGGGCAGGTTATAATGAAACTCGGTAAGTATCTTTTTGAACTCAGGGTCTTCCTGCGCAGTAATAATTCCATGTGCGCCAGTAGCGCTTATCAATTTGGCAGACTTTGCATTTCCCCTGAAGATATCAATCATTACTTCATTGGTAGCTTCGGGAATGCTGAATTCATATAACGGAATATCTAAAACCTTGGGCATAAATCAAAAAATACTAAAGTCAACAAATATCAGAAGCTTTTTTGCCAGCGGTTTTTTAATGGATACAAAGGAGAAGAAGTGGTGAATATGCCAGGGTTGATACTTCCGGGCACTATTCTTTATTAACAATGGTTAATAAGTAATGAACAAATTTCACAGCCTCATTTTGCTATATTTGCCAAATTATGAGTTGTAAAATGGTTGAAATAGCATGCAGTTACAAGAGGGTAGGCACTAAACTTTGAATATCAATTCTGTGGGTGGCTATTTCTGTAGAATATAAAGACTGCAAAAAGGGATGTGGCAGAGTGTTGTAAGCGATTTCTACGCAATAATAGGACATAATTTTCAATTTTCAAAGCTCCGGGTCAATAAGAGAACCCACCAATATCATGGCAGAAGCAAAAGTGAAAACTAACGATCTTTTTGATTACAATGAGGAAAGCATAAAAACCCTTGAATGGCGTGAACACATACGCCTCCGGCCCGGGATGTACATTGGTAAACTTGGCGATGGCAGCAGCCCGGATGACGGCATCTATGTACTCATAAAGGAAGTGATAGACAACTGTATTGACGAGCACACCATGGGCTACGGAAAACAGATTGATATTACCATTGAAGATAAAACGGTAACTATACGTGATTATGGCCGCGGTATTCCCCTGGGTAAAGTGGTAGATGTGGTGAGTAAGATAAATACCGGCGCCAAATACGACAGCAAGGTGTTTCAGAAATCGGTTGGCTTAAATGGCGTGGGCACCAAAGCGGTAAATGCTTTGAGTAATTATTTTAAAGTAAGCGCTTTTCGGGAGGGGAAGGAAAAAACCGCCGAGTTTAAACAGGGTGTGTTGATCAAAGAACACAAAGAAAGCAAAACAGGTGAATCAAACGGCACGCTTGTAACATTCATTCCCGATGATACTGTTTTCCGCAATTTTCATTTTATACCTGAATACCTGGAAAACCAGATATGGAATTACTGTTATCTCAATGCTGGGCTTGTCATCAACTTTAACGGTAAAAAATTTGTAAGCAAAAACGGGTTGCTGGATTTACTGGGCCGCAAAACCAATGAAGATGAAATACGCTACCCCATCATTCACCTCAAGGGAGATGACATTGAAGTAGCGCTTACGCACAACAATGAATATGGGGAAGACATTTACAGTTTTGTAAACGGCCAGTTTACTACACAAGGCGGTACACATGTAGCAGCCTTCCGTGAAGCTTATGTAAAAACCATACGTGATTTCTTTAAAAAAGATTATGATACTTCAGATATCAGGCAGAGTATAGTTGCTGCTGTATCAGTACGTGTACAGGAACCCGTATTCGAATCGCAAACAAAGACCAAACTTGGTTCGCAGGTAGTATATGAAGGCGGGCCGAGTATGAAAAACTTTGTGGGTGATTTTTTTGCAAGGGACCTTGATTTGTTCCTGCATAAAAATCCATCAGTTGCTGAAGCCCTGAAAAAAAGAATTGAGCAAAGCGAAAGGGAAAGAAAAGAACTGGCCGGAATAAAAAAACTGGCCAATGAAAGGGCTAAGAAGGCAAACCTGCACAACCGTAAACTGAGGGACTGCCGCATTCACCTTAATGATGAGCCACCCAATAAAGGCAAGGAAGAGTTTATTGCCCGCCAGTTACAGAGTACCATTTTTATTACCGAAGGCGACAGCGCCAGTGGCTCAATTACCAAGGCACGGGATGTGGAAACACAGGCGGTATTCAGCCTGCGTGGCAAACCATTGAATTGTTATGGCCTTACCAAAAAAGTGGTGTATGAAAATGAAGAGTTCAACCTGTTGCAACATGCATTGAACATTGAAGAGGGAATGGAGGGTCTTCGCTACAACAATATCATTATTGCAACTGATGCTGATGTAGATGGCATGCACATCCGTTTATTGATGATGACATTCTTTTTGCAGTTCTTTCCTGATTTGGTGAGAGGGGGGCATGTCTATATTCTCGAAACACCTTTATTCCGCGTACGCAACAAACAAGAAACCATTTACTGCTACGATGAAAAAGGAAAGCAGGAAGCCATTAAAAAATTAGGAAGTAAGCCGGAGATAACAAGGTTTAAAGGATTGGGTGAAATATCCCCTGATGAATTCGGGAAGTTTATAGGTTCAGATATCCGCCAGCAGCCCGTAATACTGGAGCAGGGCGACCACATACAGCAATTGCTGGAGTATTACATGGGCAAAAACACCCCGGAACGGCAGGAATTTATAATTGACAACTTAAAAGTGGAGCTGGATTTGGTGGAAGCTGCAGTTTGACCTCATCAAGAACAATCGGTTTATAAAATTATTTTATTACTCACTAAAACTTGTTTGGGTTAACTATGATACATATCGTTTTTCAGCATGCCGATGTTGATGTTTTAAAAAAAGCGATGGAAATGGATGAAAGCCTCAGCGGCGAAATTTTTGAAATTAAGGACGAATGGGGTGTGGGGCCATTGCTGTTACTGGATACTGATGAAGGATGGAAAGCAAGAGAAAACTGGTGGAGAACCATCCTGAAAGGTTCTCCTTACGGCGAAAAAATTGCCGGAAGCTTTGACGACAGGGAGACCATAAAAACAATCAAATTGAAGCTGGATGCAGAAACAACGTTAGAGGCATGGATCTGGATGGGGCAAAACCAGCATGATGTAACCGGTTATTACTGGCTGATGCCGCAGTTAAAAGAATACCAGGGACGAGTGATGATACTTTACCTGAACAACCTTCCCTTTATAAATGAAAAGGGACATATATTTTACCCCGGCGCCGTTCATGAAATTTTACCCAAAGAAGCAGTTAAAGCAAAAAAGCTGGCAAGGCCTGTTACCCTGAGCGAATTTGAGGTTGATCCGGATGAGTGGAAAAAAATCTGTGAGGAAAATGCCATGGTAAGGATCCTGGAAGGCGGTAAAAAGATTGTTGGAAAAGATGAAACATTTTACGACCAGGAGATTGTTAAGAACATTACACCCGAATGGCAGAAAGCCTGGCGTGTGTTGAATAATACTTTGCACCGCATGAAAATAAAAACGGGTGATGTGTTTATCATGTGGCGCCTGAAAGAACTTATAGCGCAGGGAAAAGTTGAAATGTCAGGCGATGCTGAAAAGGGATGGAAAGATTTTGATGTAAAACTTCCCGGCGCTTCAGCCTCAGCAGAAGAAATTGTGGTAGAAGAAACCGCTTAACCGGTATTATGAATAAAACCATCAGGCTGGAAGAACTGGCTATGTTTGCCTTAAGTATTTATGCATTGTACCTGCATAACGCGGAGTGGTGGGTTTACCCTATTTTGTTACTTGGCCCTGACATCAGTATGCTTGGATACTTGGCAGGCAATAAGCCGGGAGCCATTTGTTACAACTTTTTTCACCACAAAGGCATTGCAATAGCCTTTTACATTTCGGGCCTTGTTTTTGGCAGCCATATAGCTGAGATAGCAGGTATTATTTTATTTGGCCATTCATCTATGGACAGGTTATTTGGTTATGGCTTAAAATACTTTGATGGGTTTAAGAATACCCACCTGGGGTTAATTGGAAAGAAATAAATTATGAGTGCAGCTAAGAATAAGACAAACTCGTTGCCGGTAAATGAATCCGGAATACAGGGCCAGTACAAAAACTGGTTCCTTGATTATGCGTCCTATGTAATCCTTGAACGTGCCGTACCTGCTATTGAAGACGGGTTGAAACCCGTTCAGCGCCGCATCCTTCACGCCATGAAGGAAATGGATGATGGCCGGTTTAATAAAGTGGCCAACATCATTGGCCAGAGCATGCAGTACCATCCGCATGGCGATGCATCCATCGGTGAAGCACTGGTGAATATGGGACAGAAAGATTTACTGATAGAAACTCAGGGCAACTGGGGAGATGTGAGAACTGGGGATGACGCCGCTGCTGCCAGATATATTGAAGCAAGGCTGAGCAAGTTTGCACTTGAAGTTGCTTTCAACCCCAAAACAACAGAATGGCAACAGAGTTATGACGGCAGAAAAAAAGAGCCGGTAACATTGCCCATGAAATTTCCATTGGTGCTTGCCCAGGGCGCAGAAGGCATTGCTGTGGGCCTTGCAACCAAAATACTCCCACATAATTTTTGTGAGCTGATTGATGCATCAATAAAGTACCTCAGGGGAAAAAAGTTTGAACTGTATCCGGATTTTATGACAGGCGGAATGATTGATGTGAGCCAGTATAATGACGGAAAACGAGGCGGCAAAATACGCTGCCGTGCACACATTGAAGAAGGTGACAAAAAAACACTGGTTATAAAAGATGTGCCCTTTGGCGTTACCACCAGCCAGCTTAAGGAATCCATTTTAAAAGCCAATGAGCAGGGTAAGATTAAAATAAAAAAAGTAGATGACCTTACCGCTCAGGAAGTGGAATTGCGGATTGACCTTGCACAGGGTATTTCTCCTGACATAACCATTGACGCACTTTATGCATTTACAGACTGCGAGGTGAGCGTTTCTCCAAATACATGTGTGATTGCAGATCAAAAGCCGGAATTTCCCGGCGTAAGCGAACTGCTGAAAATTTCCACTGAACATACCAAAGAACTGCTGAAACGTGAACTGGAAATCAGACTTGCTGAACTGGAAGAGAAATGGCATTACACATCACTTGAAAAAATATTCTTTGAAGAAAAAATCTATAAAGAGTTAGAAAAAAAGCACGCCACATGGGATAAGGTTATTGAAGCTATTGACAAAGCTTTTGACCCTTTTAAGAAAAAACTAAAGCGGGCCATTACAAAAGAAGACATCCTTAAGCTGACTGAAAAACCAGTCCGCCGCATTTACAAACTGGATATTGATGAACTGAATGAACAGATCAGTAACATTGAGAAAGACATAAAGGATACAAAATACAACCTGGCCAACCTGGTTGATTACGCAGTTGCCTATTTTGAAAGTTTGCAGCAGAAATACAGCAAAGGACGTGAACGTAAATCTGAAATAAAACTGTTTGATACCATACAGGCCAAGCAGGTGGCCATTGCCAATACCAAACTCTATGTAAACCGTGCTGATGGTTTTGTGGGCACAGGTTTAAAGAAAGATGAATTTGTGGTGGATTGCTCAACGCTTGATGATATTATCGTTTTTACAAAACGCGGTATTATGAAGGTGGTGAAGGTGGGAGAGAAGGCTTATATTGGCAAAGACATCATTCATGTAGCGCTGTTCCAAAAGAATGATGAACGTACGACCTACAACATGATTTATGCCGATGGCGACAGCGGCATCAGCTATGCCAAGCGCTTTAATGTAACTGGTGTAACAAGGGATAAGGAATACGACCTCACCAGGGGCCACGAAAAAAGCAAGGTGCATTATTTTACCGCCAACCCAAATGGTGAGGCAGAGGTAGTGAAGGTGGTGCTGAGCCCCAACTGTTCTGCACGTATAAAGGAATTTGACTTTTATTTTGAAGAGCTTGATATTAAAGGCAGGGGCAGCATGGGCAACCAGGTTACCAAGTACCCCATTAAAACGGTTAAACTGAAAGAAGCGGGCAAATCAACCCTGAGCGGACGCAAGCTTTGGTTTGATGATACATTCGGCAGATTGAATACAGAGGAAAAAGGAGAGTACCTTGGAAGTTTTCAGCCAGATGACAGGTTGCTTGTAATTTATCACGATGGCAATTATGAGATTACAGATACTGAACTTACGCAGCGTTTTGATGGAGAAAATATCATTGAGATTGAAAAGTTTGACCCTGAAAAAATCATTACTGCCATTTATCTCGACAATGAAAAGATGCAGTACAACGTAAAACGGTTTAAGATTGAGACGACCACCCTTCACAACAAATTCTTTTTTATTAAGGAAGGGGAGGGAAATTATGTTGAAGCGGTTACTTCCCACCCTGAACCTGTCGCTGTCATCAAATCAGGCCGTGGAGCACAGGCAAGAACTTCAAAAGTAAAATTGGTTGATTTTATTGAGATCATGGGATGGAAAGCAGTTGGCAATAAACTTACCGATTATACAAAGAGTACCGAAATAGAGTGGGGGATGAAGGAGGATAAAGTACAGCCGGAGCTGTTTGATTGAAAATAACAAAACAGGTTATTTCAAAATCCGGCAAGCATCTTCTTACGTATTTACCGGAAACTTTTCTATGCCTGATCAGTATGCTTTCATTACCCGCTGGCGGTTTAAAGCGCCTTTAAAAGAAGTATGGGATGCCATTTATAAAACTTCCGAATGGCCGCAATGGTGGAAGGGGGTAAAAGCAGTGAAGCTTATTGAAAAAGGGGATGCGGATGACATCGGCGAAGTGAGGGCTTACACCTGGCGAAGCGCCCTTCCTTATACATTAACCTTTAACATGCGGATGACTCATAAAGAACCGATGCACTTGCTGCGTGGTGAGGCATTTGGCGAACTGGAAGGAGTGGGCCTGTGGCAATTTGAAGAGAAGGATGGCATTACCCGTGTTCAATACAACTGGGATGTAAAAACCATTAAGCCATGGATGAATAATTTTTCTTTTATACTGAAACCTGCTTTTCAATACAATCATGATGTGGTGATGAATTGGGGGGCTGAAGGCCTTTCGAAAAAACTAAATGCGGAACTGCTGAAATTTTAGTTACTGTTAACTGTTTACTGCAGACCGCTTACTGCTTACTACCTACTGCAAACTGTTTCCTAATCACTGCCGGATTACTACTACCGGTCTTTTCTTTTTTATCCTCACGGTGCCATTCATTTTCAGGTCAGATGTCATAAACAATTCATACCGCTTTGCACCATCATTTACAATCATTAAAGCAGTATTGGGAGGGATGTTACCGAGGTTTTCTGCAAAAAGGCTTATTTCATTTATATTTTTTGACGGATCAAGCTGCAGGTAAAGATTGGTGCCCTGTGCGCTGAGTACCTGTTTGTTTAATACGGGAAGCTTATTGTAAAAAACAGATACCATATCACCGTCTATATCGCCATTGTCGTACAATGTTACCCTCACAGAATCAGATTCCACTTCAATTTCATTGATGATAAAAGTTTTTCTTTGCTCAAAAGGCTGTATTTCTTCCGGAGTGGTGTTTTCCTTTATTACGGGGATAGCATCAACCGTCACCACCACATCTTCAGCAGCGGGTTTCCAGATCACATGGCTGGCTGTAGCAGTTTTTATGGCGCTGTCCTGGTTTACTTCTTTGGGGTCTAATGTAAACAATACTGTAAGGTCGGGGCAGGTATAGCGGTAGCGGGGATCCCTCATAAAATATCCACGAAGGTTGCTTTTTATTTTTGATACAGTGAGTGTGGCTTCAAAATCCATCACGCAATCTACTGTCATCTTTGAATTGGAACGGAAATAAACAATCGGGATATTTTTTATTTCGAGGTAACGTGTTTTGGGATTGTACTTTCCCCTCACAATAAAACTCTGGTAGCTGTTCCTGAAGTAATATCCCATTACACCTTCCACTTCATTGCCCTTTTGTTTCAGCACAAGTTCAGTAAGGTAGTTATTGTGGGTGCCGCCTAAAATTACATCTGCATGGCCATACCAGTTGCCGGTTACGGTTTGGGAGAAAGTTTGCTGGGTAAGCACAATTAAAGCAATGGAAAACAGGTATTTCATGGTATTGAAAGATAAACGAAAATATCGTGCCACCCGGTTAATAAAAATGCAAAACGAACAGCTGTGGACAATTATTTCAGGTAGCGTTTCATTTCTCTTTCAGTATCACGTTGTTTGATGGTTTCCCGCTTGTCGTGGAGCTTTTTACCCCTGCCAAGGCCCACCTGTATTTTGGCAAGGCTCTTTTCATTAAAGAATATACGGAGCGGCACAACAGTAAAGCCCTTCTCCTTTATTTTGGCTTCCAGTTTTTTCAGTTCCTTTTTATGCAGGAGCAGTTTTCTTTCCCGCAGCGGGTCGTGGTTGGCATAAGTGCCATGTGAGTATTCGGCAATATAAAGGCTTTTGATCCACAATTCGCCCTTGTTAAAATAGCAGTATGCGTCATTGAAACTGGCCCGGCCTTCACGCAGTGACTTTATTTCTGTGCCGGTTAAAACAATCCCTGCATCGTATTTGTCTTCGATGTAGTATTCGAAAAATGCGGAGCGGTTTTTTATTTCTGCCATCCGGGTTTAAATGAAAGCCGTGCAAGTTAAAATTATTAACTGCAAATAATTGAAATAATAAGTAAGCTGAAAATAAAACTTAGTTTTTAAAAAGCGACAGCAGCGTCCCAATCGTATCCCTCAGTTCTTTCCTGTTTACAATCACATCAAGAAAGCCGTGTTCCATTACAAATTCAGAAGACTGGAAACCTTCGGGCAATTCTTTTTTAATGGTTTCCTTTATAACACGCGGGCCTGCAAAACCAATCATGGCGCCGGGTTCGCCAAGGTTTACATCGCCAAGCATGGCAAATGAAGCGGTGGTGCCGCCATATGTGGGATCGGTGCAAAGAGAGATATAAGGGATCCCGGCATCTGCAAGTTGTGATAATTTACCGGATGTTTTAGCAAGCTGCATTAATGAAAAAGCGCTTTCCATCATTCTTGCCCCGCCGCTTTTGCTCACAATCATTAAAGGGGTGCGGTGTTCAAGGCAGTAATCAGCCGCCCTTGCAATTTTTTCGCCCATTACGCTGCCGAGCGAACCGCCGATGAAATTAAAATCCATACAGCATATTACAATGTCTTCGCTTTTTATTTTACCCGCCGCCACGGTTATTGAATCATGCAACCCTGTTTTACTGTATGCCTCATCAAGTCTTTTTTTATATGGTTTCAGGTCGCTGAAACCCAAAAAATCAATGGAGCGTACCGATACAAACAATTCTGTGTACTCCTTATCATCAAAAAGAAACTCAAAATATTCTGCACTGCCGATGCGGTGGTGATAATTACATTTGGGGCAAACAAATAAATTTTCTCTCAGTTCAAGAACGGTGCAGGTGTATTTGCAACTGGGGCATTTGGTCCATAAACCATCAGGCGCCTCCTTCTTTTCAGAAGTGGAAGTGAGAATACCTTTTTTGATCCGTTTGAACCAACTGCTTGATGATTCTTCTGTTTTTCCCTCGTCACCTGCCAGGTTCGAATCAAAATCTTCTTCGTATTTCATTCAGGCTATTTTGGATAAAGGCAAAGAAATCAAATATACTGAAAAAGAATTTGCAGCCCCATTCCCTAAAAGGGAGTAAAAAATATTTTATACTAATATGTTTACTGGTACAGCATAGAGGCTGCATCTTTTACATCAATACCCGGTAAAAAAAATCTAAATTCAGTATTACCGGTATTTCCCGCAAAGTTCAATTAAGCTATGGTGATACTTTCATCCAGGTAAACATCCTGCGTAGCCTGTAAAATTTCAACACCTTCTTTAAACGGCCGCTGAAATGCTTTTCTTCCGAGTATCAGGCCCATACCACCGGCCCGTTTATTAATTACCGCTGTATAAACTGATTCTGCAAGGTCGGCCATACCCTTTGATTCACCGCCTGAATTGATTAAACCAATCTTTCCGCTGTAACAGTTCAGAACCTGGTAGCGGCACAGGTCAATGGGATGATCTGAAGTTAATTTCTCATAAACAAGTTTATTGGTTTTGCCATGTTTGGTGGCAAGGTAACCTCCGTTATTGGTTGGAAGCTTTTGTTTGATGATATCTGCCTGCAATGTAACCCCCAGATGATTGGCCTGTCCTGAAAGGTCAGCTGAAGTATGATAATCTGTGTCCCCTACTTTAAAACCACTGTTACGTGTGTAACACCACAAAATGGTAAGCATACCCAATTCATGGGCATATTCAAATGCTTCTGCTACTTCTTTTAATTGCCTCGCACTTTCTGCCGAACCCCAGTAAATAGTTGCACCCACACCAACAGCACCCATATTCCAGGCGCTTTTTATTGTACCGAACATGGTTTGATCGTACCGGTTGGGCATACTCAGGAATTCATTGTGGTTGATCTTAACTACGAAAGGGATTTTATGAGCGTATTTGCGGCTCATTAATCCAAGTACCCCGTATGTTGATGCTACACCATTGCAGCCCCCTTCTATAGCCAGTTTAATGATGCTTTCTGGGTCAAAATAAATGGGGTTTGGTGAAAATGCCGAACCAGCACTGTGTTCAATACCCTGGTCAACCGGGAAAATAGAACAATAACCGGTACCTGCAAGCCGGCCGTGGCTCAACAATGCCTGGAGGTTCCTGAGTACGTTATTATTCCTGTTACTGTTTATCCAGATGTCATCAACATGAGTTGGTGAAGGAAGTGTTATATCTGATTTATTGATTGTTTTGCTTACGTGATTGAGAAGGAACTCCGCTTTGTCACCAAGGAGTTCCATAAGTTTTTTATTCGCCATGATGGTTGATTTTTTAATGTTGGCAAATATAGGGGTAAATGGTTAAATGGCAGCTGCTTCAAGGGGGTTGTGGGCAATATCCTGCAGCAGGTTCCGGAAGTAAAGCGGGGCGTACTGCATCCTGCTTCCGTACCAACTGAACATTTCGCCATTCACAAGTATGATCTTTGTAAATGGCAATTGATGCTGCAGTTCATCCGCTTGTTTTGCTTTAAAAGGGAAAGGCTCTGATGACAGCAGCAATAAATTACATCCTGCTTCACGCAGTTCCTGCGGGGTAGTAATGGGGTAACGTTTATGCCTTGCATAAAGATTTTGAAAGCCGCATAACTCCATCATATCATTAATAAAAGTATCCCCGCCTGCAGTCATGTAAGGGTCTTTCCAGATGAGATATGCTGTTTTAAACTTTGAACGTGCCGGCCTGAGAAATCCAAATTGGGGATTACTGTGAATGCCATTGCCAGAAAGCTTTTGAAATGAAAACCTGATATGGCTAACAATCTCCTGCGCCCTTTCCTTCCTGCATAGGATTTCTCCCAAAGAAAGCATCATATCAAAAGCATCTTCTGTATTTGAAACATCGCTTGTCCAGACCGGGCAAAAACTTTCCAATGCTTGTACCTGCTGTTTTAAATTTTCTTCCTTGTTGGCAATGATAAGGTCAGGGCCGAGGCTTTTAATTGTATTTATTTTAAGGTCTTTTGTCCCGCCTATTCTTTTCTTGGTGCGGAACCACACTTCCGGGTTGGTGCAGAATTTGGTTATGCCAATAACTTCATCCTCCAGGCCAAGGTCATAAAGAAATTCCGTTTGAGACGGAACTAGCGATATAATCCTTTCCGGGGGTGATTTTAAAGTAATCTCCTTGCCCGTTTGATCCGTAAAGGTTGACATCCAGCATTAAAGATAGGGATATTTAAATAAAAACCCCCGGATTGTACCGGGGGAAGTAATTTTAAAGAGCCAACTAAGAATAGAACGGCTTCGCAGGATAGGACTTTACACTTTCTTAAGGGCTAAAACCAACCTAATGATTTTCCTGGTTTCAGTGTGGTCTTTTCTAATGGATTCTTGGATAAATGGTTTCAGGATTCTGGATTTTTACTTCTGGATATTTGGATTTCCTGTTTTTCGTACCGGGTTATTAGCTGGTCAGGCGCCGGTGCAGATATTGGATTTTAAAAACTTAATGATATTGAAATTTTAATTCAGGTTTTTTGCAGGATATGTTGATTATAAAAAAGAAGTTGATTGATACTGGATTTTAAATCACCATTTTCAAAGGAATTGGAAATCTTTTTTAATCGGACGGTTTTGGGATATTGGACGGCTGAGGTGTAGTTTATCCTCATCAATCAACTTCGGGAACAAAGATAGACGGGCCGTCATGACTGCGCAAGAGCAAAACTTCCCTTTTTTATCAGTATTTTCTTTACAGGGAGGGTAGTAGAACTTTGATATTCAGATTCGTAATGATGCGGGAAATAGGGTAGTAGAATTACGTTTGCACTACTGGTTTAATTAAAATAAAAAATGCTTTATTTATTTAAAATAAAGCATAATCAGGTGTTTGCGTTCACATAATAATTTATTTTGATAACGACTGGATAATGTCGTATTTGGTTACAATATGGTAGTTCCCGCTGTCGTCTTTGCTGAGCACTGCGCCATTTTCGCGGTTTATCAAAGCACTTAAACGCTCAAGTGGGGTATCAAAAGCTACAACAGGATAAGGTGCTTCCATTACTTTATTAACCGGCTGGCTTTTTATTTCGGGGTCGCTGATAATTTTATTGAACAAACCGCTTTCAGAAATAGAACCAACAGGGCCGTTACCATTCATTACAGGTATATTTTCTATTTCATATTTTTTCATCATCTCAATAGCATCTGCAACTGAGTGAGAAGGGTCTATTGTTATAAGCTTGTGTTTTGCTGCCCTTGAACTTACCAGGTCTTTAAATGTTTTTACATCAAGGAAACCCCGTTCCATCATCCATTGGTCGTTGTAAACTTTGGCTACATAACGGCTGCCATGGTCATGAAAAATGCAAACCACAAGGTCGCCTTTTTTAAGCCGGTTTTTTAACTGCATTAAGCCCTGTATGCAACTGCCGGCGCTGTACCCGCAAAACAATCCTTCCTCTTTTGCAAGGCGGCGTGCCATTACCGCACCGTCTTTATCAGTAACCTGTTCAAAATAATCAATCACACTCATATCATAATTCTCCGGCACAAAGTCTTCACCAAAGCCTTCTGAAATGTAAGGGTGCACTTCATTCATGTCTATTTCGCCGGTGCGGAAATATTTGGTGAGCAATGAACCGTACACATCAATAGCCCACACCTGAATACCGGGATTTTTTTCTTTCAGGTACATGGCTGTTCCTACGACAGTTCCTCCCGTTCCCGCTGTACATACCAGGTGGGTTATTTTGCCACCGGTTTGATCCCAGATTTCAGGACCGGTTGTTTCGTA
>JANRKT010000003.1:0-40145 GCA_033763355.1 Chitinophagaceae bacterium
CTGCTGATAGATTTAACTGAAACCCCCAAAAAGCTTTTTCATAACGAAGAAGGGACCTCTTACAGCACATTTAACAAAAGCTGGATATCGGGGATGAAAACGGATTACATACTGATTGATGCTTCTGTTTCCAATATGGCAGGCGTGCATTTCAAACCCGGCGGATGTTATCCTTTCATTGATTTCCCCATGGCAGAATTGAATAATCTTACGGTTGAAGCGGATGCTGTTTGGGGAAATGAAATTCAGCGTATAAGGGAGGCCATCCTTCATGAACCTTACATTGAAAAAAGGTTTTCCATTCTTGAAAATTATTTTTTACAGAAAGGAAAAAACAAAATGGAGAACCATGCGCTGGTTCATTATTCTGTCAGCCAGCTGGTGCAGTTTCCGCAAATGTGGACGATAAAGAAACTTTCTGATAAAACCGGTATTACCCAAAAACACCTTATTACCCTTTTTAAAAAATATGTAGGCCTCTCTCCCAAAATGTTTTCCCGTATCAATAAATTTCAGAAAGTAATTCAGCTCACAGAACAACAGCAGAAAATCGACTGGACTTCTTTGGCGTATGAATGCGGCTACTATGACCAGGCTCATTTCATTAAGGAGTTCCGGGCTTTTTCCGGTATAAATCCTGCTTCATACCTTGAAAAGCGGGGCCCGTTCCGCAATTATCTTCCGGTAGCCTGAAAGGTTAATTTTTTACAATGACGGGTAATTTGTTTTGCATAATTTGCCCGGAACAAACTATTGTTATGAGCAGTGAAACGATTGACAAAGCCACACAAACACAAATCGCCAATATTGAAAAAAACACCGGTAAGAAACTTGCAGAATGGATTGCTGTAATAAACAAAAGCGGATTTGCCAAACATGGTGAACTGATAAATTTTTTAAAAGAGAAACATGGGTTTACTCACGGCAACGCAAACGTGGTTGTGCATTTTGCCAAACAAAGCCATGCAGGGGCAGCAGAGAACAGCGATGACCTGGTAACTGAACAATATAAAGGCAAGGAAAACCTGAAGCCCTGGTATGATAAGATCATGGCCGAAATAAACAAGTTTGGTAATGATGTGGAGCTGGCGCCAAAAAAAGCTTATGTGAGCCTGAGAAGGAAAAAGCAGTTTGCTATCATTCAGCCTTCTGCTAAAGACAGGCTTGATGTAGGACTGAATATTAAAGGGGTTGTGCCATCTGGTATAGCAACAGCTTCCGGAAGCTGGAATGCGATGTGTACGCACCGGATTAAGGTAGAGGATGAAAAAACTATTAATAAAGAACTCATTGGCTGGATAAAACAAGCTTATGAACAGGCGGGATAAAGACCCCATAACCCTGCTTTACTTAACGAACTAAAGCCTGCAGATTTCAGGCAGAATGTAATTTTTAAAGATTCGGAATCCCTTTTCTCACCCGGTAAAAAAAAACGATGAATAAGATTTTACAAATATTGCTGGCGGCGTGTTTTGTTCAATCCGCCGTTGGGCAAAACAACAAATACAAAATTGTGTACAATGTTTTCGAAGACACTGACAGAGACAACTATGATATTTATAGTATGAACATGGATGGAAGCGGTAAAAAAAATATTACCAATACCCCTGGAGTAGAATGGGTGTACCACACATATAAAGACCGTGTATTTTTCATCAGCGACCGCGACACCTGCCACCGCTGTTACTTCCTGTATGAAATGGATGCGAATGGAAACAACGTCAAAAAGTTGAGCAACCTGCAATTGGAAGACAGCTGGATGAGCAGCCGGAATAATGCGGCTGAGATGATCGTATTGGGAAGAGCGGGCAGGCAGGTGAGAAATCAGTTGTTTCTGGTCAATCTTGATAACGGGTCTTACAAACAACTTACAGATGACACTGTTTCAACGAAACGTGACCCTTTGTTTTTACCGGGCGGTAATGAAATTGTTATTGCTTACCGTCCCGACAGAAGCTTGAGGAGGACTGTGCCTGATGAGCTATGGAAAATGAACCTGGACGGCAGCAATAAAATGCAACTTACTCATTTTCCTAAAACAGATACCACTACGCAGTGGTATGAATACCATGCCGGCCCTCCGCAATGGAACAGCAAATACAAATTCATCAGTTATTTATCTACGCAAAAAAAACAAAACCAGGTGTATGCAGTAACGCCGGATGGAAAAAAACAATGGCAAATAACATCCGGTGATTTAAGCAGCGGCTGGCATAGCTGGAGCCCCGATGGCAAATGGCTGGTAATGGATAAGAGCACCCATGAAGGAAAGCAATTTGACATTTACCTGATGGAGTATAAAACAAAGAAAACAATACGGCTTACAGATGGATGGAAAACGGAACAGGCCCCTTGTTTTGTAGAAATAAAGAAATAAACATACAGCCACTTTTGAGTGTGTGATTGAATGATATAGACGAAAGCAAAGATGAAAAGCATTCCGGGAAGCAGATAAAAACAAAACAGTAAGAACGCCGCTCTTCTGTGATTTCAGCCACTAAGCAAAAATGTCCATCCGCTTTTCTATTATAGCAACCCTTGTTTGCTGTTTTTCGTAACTTTTGTTACCCAAATAACTCATTTATGAAAAAAGTCATTGCGGCATTTATTGCTTTATCACTCCTTTTATTTTTTTTCATTCCAGAAAAAGCAATTGCGGGGAATCATAATTTACTGCTTAACCACGACAGCATCAAAGCCCAGCTTATCAAAGACTGGGAGCGGGCAAAAGCTTATACCAAAGAATACCTGGATGCCATGCCTGCTGATAAATACGCCTGGAAACCCCATGACAGCATAAGGAATTTTGCAGAACAAATGCTCCATCTTGCACAGGGCAATATGGGGTTATCGGCCAACGGAACAGGCAAGGAACGGATATGGCAGGGCCGCAACCTCGAAAGAAGCCAGTCTGCACATTCAAAAGATTCTGTTGTGTATTTTGTAATGGTCAGTTATGATTTTGCTATTGATGGCATCAAAAACATGGATGCATCCGGGCTGGAAGAAAAAAATAAACGTGGAAATTTTGATGAAACACGATTAGCCTGGCTTATGAAAGCATTCGAACACCAGACCCATCACCGCGGCCAATGCACTTTATACATACGGATGCTTGGTATTAAGCCTCCCAACGAAAAATTATTTTAAGGTACCTGTTTTTTTGAAAACCTGTAAACCATTTTCCTGTACTGTCCGTTTATACTGCCATCAATAGTGGCCTCGGTTTCTGTTGCAGATTTCAGGTTGTAAATGATCCTTTGGGGAAAATCATGTTCCGGGTTTTCAAAAATGTATTCATTGTTCTGTGCAGAAGTTAATTTAAACTCAACCGGTTTACCCTGGTTTTGGTTGGGCACGGTTGGGATGTAAAAAATATCTTTTCCTTTTTTAAGCAACTCTGCCGTTTCCATCATTACGGTATCGTTGTTGTTTACCCGGTAACTCTGGCTTTTCATGATATCATTGCCTGATGTTTTCCATTCTTCATGCAAAACACCTCTTGAGGTAGTCATTTGCCATAGACCCTGCAGGCTGTTTAATTTTTTGAAATTATCCTGTGCCGTCTGGGCAAGGCCTGTGGCAGAAACCAGCGCTGTAAACAAAAACATGGGTATGTATTTCATCAGTAATTTTTTTGCAAAATAGCAAACAGGTATAGAACCAAATTGTAAAAAGCCGACAAATCAGGCCCCGGCTATAAACTGGTCGTTAATGTTGTGCCTGGCCTGATAATAAGCAGCAGGTGTAAGACCCGTGAGATCTTTAAAATCTTTTATAAAATGTGCCTGGTCGTAAAAGCCTGCCTGCTGCGCAACAGCAGTAAGCGCTGCGGGCTCTTTTTTTTGCAGCAGCCTGAGGGTATGCTGCAACCTCATTATACGGCAGAAGTTTTTAGGGCTTAGCCCCACTTCTGATAAAAACTTTCTTTCCAATGTACGTTCCGATAAGAACAGATCTTTCGTCATTTGTTTTACGGAAATATTTTCTCCTCCCGGGTACACTTTCCGTATATAACCCTGTAAAGCGCTGCGCCTTACAGTATACAGTTTTAATAAACTGGAAAAAAAACAATTGAGGTGGTTAATACGCTGGCTGGTGTTTGCAGCTGAAAATAACTTGTCAGCCAGTTCTTTTGCATCGCTGCCCCATATTTCATCCGTTGAAACAAATAAGTTGGTGAGATGGTACAATGGTGTGGCTGTAAAAAAACCTGCAGTTGCCGGATAAAACCGTACCCCGATAACTCCCATACTTCCCGAAGGGGCAAGATCAATATAATGGCTGAGCTGACCGAATAAGAATGCACAGGGTTGACGGATTATTTCTTTTTCATTTGCATAATGAAAAACATCGCCGTAATGAAAAATCATTTCCATGCTGCCATCCGGAAAAACCCTTTCTGCAGAACCGGTTGCTGCAGGCCCTTCAAGCACCCAATAACACTTTATGTAATCTCCCAGGGCATCAGCCGGTTTAAACTCAGTGTATGATATTTCCTGCATAGCAGTTTAAAATTAATTCTTTGCCGCCTGCATTTCAACCCGTTCCTGTATTAATATTCGCCATTTCTTTAACAAAAATTTTCCGGCACTCATTTATGCAATCATATAAGGCCTTTCATCCCAGTTTGAAAATACTGCATTATGAAACAGATTTTCCTGGCTGCATTGCTCGCCTTCCCTTTGTTTTGCATTTCCCAATACACTTACAACAACCTGCAGGTAAATTTCCTTGAAACTGAAACTGCCGCTAAAAGCTATAGTTATGAAAACCTGCGGCTTTACCCTATTAAAGCCAAAGCCGGTTTCAAAAGCCAGTTTGCAGGTGTAGGCAAATATGTGCCGCTTAAAGAAGCGCTGGAAAAAAAGAAAGTGGTGATTACGGAAAAAAGCAACGGTGAAACAGTGAGCACCCTTACCGTTGAAAATGTATCA
This sequence comes from Chitinophagaceae bacterium, assembly GCA_033763355.1. Classification (GTDB taxonomy): domain Bacteria; phylum Bacteroidota; class Bacteroidia; order Chitinophagales; family Chitinophagaceae; genus JANRKT01. Next base: position 4,938 of record JANRKT010000003.1, read on the forward strand.
AATGATACCATTATCATTATTGTTGGCGAAGTAATAAAAGGCGGCAAACAGGACCGCATCATTAATAAAGATGTGGTGCTGCCCCCGAAAAGAGGCAAAAAAGATTTATCAGTTTATTGTGTGGAAAGCGGGAGATGGACCTATAACAGTCCCCGTTCACAAAATGAATTCAATAGTTATTTTAATGTAGGGTCAGTAAGCTTGCGCAAAACAGTAGAGAAGGAAAAAAGCCAGGGTAAAGTATGGTCGAAGGTGGAGGAGATAAACAATGCCAATAAAACCAAAACTGAAACCAGTACTTACACTGCATTAACAAGTTCAGAAAATTTTAATAAAAAGCTTTCAGCCTATAAAAAATTTTTTAAAGAAAAGTTTGTGCAGGAGCAGGATGTAATTGGTGTAGTGGTAGTAAGCGGCGACAAAGTACTGGGTTGCGATATGTTTGCCACTGCAGATTTATTTAAGCAGAATTTCGAAAACCTTCTTTCCTCCTATGCCACCGAGGCCATCATAAGTGGGAAAACCGTTACCGCAACAGCGGCAACTGTAAAAAAATATATGGATAAATTATTAAGCAGCGAAAAAGAGCAGGATGCTACCCTGAAAGAAAAGGGAAACAGTTTCTCAAATAAAGGAAAGAAACTGAGGATATCAAGTTACGACTAACCTGTACTGAATAAAAACAATAAAAGGTTACTTTCAGGGGTAACCTTTTATTTTAAAACCTGTATGGTTTTATCCTATTTCAGTCTTTGATAAATTTCTGTGGATCTATCCCCGTTTGCAAAAGTTATAGTTTGTTTGTATGAGTCGCTTCCCATCAGTTCAATATCTACTTCGTATGTTCTGCCCACCAGGCCTGTCTGGAAGGTTGAGCTCCTCACGGTTTCTTTGGTTTTATTGCTGCCCAGCATGGCGAAAGTTCCGTATCCATAAACGGAAACGTTTTTGTTTAAAGAGTCAGGTGCTGTAATACCCCAAATGAAATGTCCTGCCTGATATACCTTATACTCAAGGGGGTTGTTGTTTACGGAAGAATCGCCGGCTGCCCTGGTATAAATGTTTTTTACCTGCTTCCATACCCCATCAAGCGGGGTAACCGCAGTATCACTCACATCATCGTACTCTTCTGTCAGCTTATAACTTTTGCCATCTATCATGATGCTTTCAATAACCTGCCTGTAACCCCCGTTTTTTTCTTCAATTGCCAAAATGAGGGTGTCCTTTACTTCTCCTCCATCAGCAGAACGGTAAAGCCCGTATTCAATTACTTTTCCATTCTCAATTTTATACTGGCCCACCCCGAAGTTGGCAAGGGAATCAGTAAGATTGGGAGACGCATACATAAAATGGGTTTTGGTATAAATTTTTAACTGCCCCCTGTCAAGAGAAGAGTCTTTAGCACCGTCATTCAAAACCTGCATGGTGAGGGAATATGCTCCGTCCATTTTCAATGATTCTCCCTGTTTACAGCTAACGATTAAGAGAAGAAAAGCAAGCAATACAATTGAATTTTTCATAAAACAATTTTTAAGTATTTAAACCAATGATGATTCGTTCTTCCTGCCGGTGTTTCAATAATTTTTCAGCTGGCTTTTGTTTGTTTTCCGAAATGGTAACTGCAGGTAAAATAGCATTAACGGTAACTGTACGGTACAATCCTTCAGACCTTCCTTTTATTATTTGTAAGGAATAGAACCGGGGTGAGGCGGAGAAATTTTTGAGTTTCATTTGTTTTAATTTGACGAACGTAAAAACGCACAAACTCAAAATTTTCTATAGGGGTGTATTTGATAAGATATTGCCCCGTACACTGAGATACCTAAGTTACAAAATTGTTCTGATATCCTGTAATACAAGTTTTTTAAAGTGTAATATACCCTTCAGTAAAAATACTGCTTGCGAAAAGCCTTTCCTGCACAGGATGTAACCAGTGGCGCATGTTTTTTTCACAAATAAATCAGTTCATCCTGCCTTTTCCCCTGTTGATGCCGCCTGAGGTTGACTGACCGTCTCCTACGGCCCATCTTTGTCATCAAAAAAAATTAATCACCATTAAACTTTATCAAAATGAAAAAAGTAATTATTTCAGGGCTTGCCTTAATGCTTGGCGCGGCAGGCAGTTTAAACGCCCAGACAAAAGATCAGTTCAGGTATGGTCTCAGCGAAATTAAAGTGGCCCCTTTTGAAAAAATCAGTATCAGCGCCAAAATAGATGTGGTGCTGGTACAAAGTGAAACTTACGAAAGGGTTTTTATTGAGGGCGATGAAAAACAGTTAGACGCCATTACGGTGAGCACGGTTAACGGCGAACTGGTAATTGCACCTTCAAAAAATTATTCAGGCAGCGAAAGGCTCCTGGTTACCATCCCCTACAAAAACCTGAAGCGGATTGCAAACAACAGAGATGCTAAAATATCCGCAGATAGCGCAGCAGGGCTTTGAGTGAAAATAAAACTTTGAAAGAGTTGCCAACCTCAAACACCTGCTATCGGGCATGGTAATCTTTAAAAAGGTGGCAACTCTTTATATGGGTATTAAAAAGAAAGCCGGTAATGCTGAATCATCACCCTCAAATCATTTTCGCCATCAGTTCTTTCATGAACTTATAAGCAACCATTGCCGTCATGTTATGATGATCCCTCAATGGGTTATATTCCACAATGTCGGCTCCAATTATTTTTTTATCCAGTGCCCGGATGAGGTTTAAAATATCCCTTACAGATAAGCCGCCAGGTTCATGATGGGATACCCCCGGTGCAAAGGCAGGATCCAACGCATCCATATCAAGTGAAATATACAGCGGACCTTCCAGTGTATTTATAAAATCTACCGGCCAGTCTTTCATTTCAATTTGCCTTATATCCCATTTTGCAGCTTGCTGCCGTTGATGCGGTGTTAAAGAACGCAGCCCGGCCTGGCAAACAGATTTCGCTAATCCATTTTCCATAATCCGTGCAAAAGGCGATGCATGAGAATAAGGGTTACCATCAAAATCCTCGTACAAATCACCATGCGCATCAATTTGCAATATGTTTAATGCAGGATATTTTTCAGCATACGCTTTAATAACAGGATAAGTAATGGAATGGTCCCCGCCCAGGCAAAGCAGTTTTGGATATTGTGCAAGTTGTGTTTTTACTGCATGATAAATTGTTTCAAAAACCTGTTGTGCCCCAACTGACTGGAATACCACATCCCCGGCGTCATGATAAGTTGCTCCTTCTTTAATTTCAATACCCGTTTCAGAAAAGCGGTTGGCGCTTCCGTCTGTATCCATTTTCCTTATGATGGGCGGCGCCCCTGCAGGCCCTTTTAAAAAAGATGAATTGGCATCGAAACAAATACCAAGCAAAGCTATATCAGGCATATTCTTAAATTGAGTTAACAAGTTAATAAAATAAAAAACCGGCGCCATAAAACTGGTGCCGGTTAAAATTTGACAAAACCTTTCTGTTTCTTTCCGGTAAATTTTATTTTCATTGCCTCATCAACTTCCCCTTCAGGCAAAACAGTAATATTTCCATCAGTTGTTATTCAGGAAAAAGTGTTTTATCAATATTGGGAATGATGCGGATGGCGTTTTTGTAATATACTTTTTTAAGTATGTTATCGGGGAGCCCCATGCCGTACATCCTCCAGAACGCATGGTATTTTTTATGGTAAGGAAAATATTCATCATCTGTTTCCAGCACACGGAAGTAAGTAGCATATTCTTCAGGTACCCAACTGTCTTTGCCAAATAAAATCCTGTCCTGGTATCTGGTAAAAAATTGTTTTGCCATTTTAGGCTGGCGGCCCAGTTCGGCAATTACTGCCCCAAACTCTACCACCATGTTGGGTACTTCATCCATAAGTTTGGAAAGCTTTTCAAGGTTATTGGGATACCAGCCAAAATGCGCTGCAATAAATGTGGTGCTGCGGTTTCTCTTAAACATGCGATGCTGTTCTTCTATCAGTTGTTCAAAGGGAACAGGATTATCAGGTCCCCTTTTCCGGTTGGGATGTGTTGTAATTTCAAGCCAGCGTTCATTGTGTTCATCAACGGGATCCCAGAATGATTTGGGGTCGGCAGTATGAATCAGTACGGGGATTTTTAATTCACCGCATTTCCTCCACACAGGGTCAAGCCGCGGGTCATCTACAGCAACACGGTTGCCATTATTATCCTTTACAGAAAACCCAAGGTTCTTATAAACCTTTAGCCCGCTGGCCCCGTTTTTTACATCTTCCTCCAATTGCTTCACTGCTTTCTCTGCCCAGCCTTCTGTGCCCACTCCGTTAAAATCAACATTGGCAAAAACAATAAAACGCCTGGGGTAATTGCCTTTTACATTTTGTACTGATTGTTTCAGTTTGCTTCCGTTCTGCCCGCTCAGATTTACCATTACGGCCATATTCAGTTTATCCATTTCATTAATGAGCCTGGATAAATCTGCAGTGGGCATATCAAACTGGTGATTGTGCACATCTATAAACGGGAATTTTGAACGGGCTACTTTATGTTCGGGCACAACCAATGTGGATACGGGATCGTATTTTTCAAAATCCATCCTTGAAGATGTTGAAACTGTTTGTGCCGTTGATGCAGAAATAATAACCAATGATAAACAGCAGGTAAAAATTTTTCTCATGAACGAAATTTTAGATTGGCCAAACTAAAATCATTCCTTCAGAGAGCTGTGTCCGGCAATCAAACTTAACAAAGCTTTATCAGGAAACCGGGGCTGTTACGGCTTTACCCGACTGAAGGTTTATTTCCTCATAAAGCCGGTAAACATCTGATGGATTGAAAAGCTGTGTACCGGGGTTCATGGTTGCGGCCGTTCCGCAGGACACTCCAAGCCTGATCATTTCACTGAAGGTTTTTCCCTTGTGCAACTGATACACCATACCTGCTACCATACTGTCGCCGGCGCCAACCGTACTTTGTTTTTTTACAGAAGGGGCAATTACCCTTTCCCTGAAATGTCCGGTAACCAGTAATGCCCCACCGGCGCCAAGCGAAACGGCTACTGCTTCCGCATATCCTTTTTGTATGATCTCGTTCGCCGCCTCATTTACTTCTTCATCATTTAATTTATCTTTTCCAATCAACCGGCTCAGTTCGCTAAGATTGGGTTTTAATAAAAACACACCTACATCTGCGGCAGCACGTAATGCTTCGCCGGAAGTATCCAGTACATAATGGCTGTTTAGTTGTTTGGCAGTATGGGCAATCTGTGCAAAAGCATTAACGGGAAGCCCCGGTGGCAGGCTCCCGCTTGCAACAATTATCTCTGGTTTCAGTTCTTTTAGTTTGGTAATAACCTGCTGCAGCGTTTCTTCATTTGTATTTTCCCCGGGAAAAGTAAGCCGGTACTGGTTGTTGGTTTGTGTTTCCAGTATCACCCAATTTTCGCGGGTTTCATGAGCTGCAGGTAAAGCATAAAAAGGAATGTCTTCCTTTTTCAGTAACCCCTTCAGCATTTCACCATTATGCCCGCCTGCTGGGAAAACAGCAGTGGCGGTTTCACCCAATTTTTTTAATGCTTTGCTTACATTAATACCACCGCCTCCCGGTTCATTTATCATGCTGCTGCAGCGCAATTTGGCCTCAGGAAACAGTTTTTCTGCAGTAGTGCTTTTATCAATGCAAGGGTTTAATGTAATGGTAACTATCATTATTAAATGTTTTAAGAAGGGGTTGTTGCAGATAATTCTTTTAATACTGATCCGATGCGGTCTTCCAGGCTTTCATAATCAGTATAACCCCTCGCAATAAGATAAAATTTGGTTTCACCCGTTTGAATAAATACAGTGGGGAAACCGTTTACCTGAAGCTGTTTTACAAGCGTAAATTCATAATATGCTTTCTCTTTATACTCTTCATTATGCAGTTTGCTGTAAAATTCTCCGGCGGGAATATTGTATTTCTCAAGCAGGTGGCGGTATGCTTCATCATCTGTCAGATCCCTTCCTTCGTAATGCAGGGCATACTGGAGGTCTGCAGCAAACAAAACGGATTGGCCGGGGTAATAATCTTTAAACACGCACAGGGCAATAGCCGCTTTTTCCGAATGGGGTTCCCAGTCGCTTTCATCAGGATGAAAAATATGCCAGAGGTAATCCTCCCCGAATTTAATGCCCGTTTGTTCCTCAACATTTTTATATGCTTTCTGAATATAACCCGCCATACGGCCAATGGGATATGCGGAAGTAACGGGAATCATATTTCCTGAAAGCGTTTCAAACTGAAACCTGGTTTGGTATTCTTCAAAAATTTTTTTGAGAACAGGGCTGAAGCCATAACACCAGCCGCAGTACGCATCATAACAGTAAATGAGTATGGGGTACATTATTTGTGTTTAACGGGAAAGCAAATTTAGCACGTCCGGCTGACACTGCTTTAACCTGCGGCGGACTGATGCTTTAGATTATTTTAAAAGGATCTTTTTTAAAATGCTGTTTACTTCTCCGCCAGTGTATAATTAAATACATCCACCTTCCATTTGCCGTTGCCGTCCTCTCTTTCAAGTGTAACCTTCAGTTTGTTTTTTGCGGTGCGCTGAAATGTCATGGCGGTTTTTTTATCCGTCTTTTCAAACCTTGCCTTATTGGGCTCCAGTTTAACCAGCGGATAACTGAAAGGGCTGGTCTTGTCTTCCCATGCAATGTTTCCGGGATTGAAATGCCGGAGCTTCATTACAGGCACGGTATCATTTTCCAGTTGTTCAATTACTATAAATTCATAAAACACCACTTTGCCATCCTTTACGCAACGGTAAGAACACATCATGCCGTTGCCCACCGGTTCGCTCCAGTGTTCTTCCATATCCCCCCATTCCATGCTGCCTTTCCATTTGCCGGATATGAAACGGAGCTCCTCGATTTTGCCGGCTGCCTGTGCATAAGCAATGTGATGGCAACAGAACAGGATAATGGCCGCAAAGAGTGAGCGAAGCAGAAAGCGTAACATATGCTTTGTTTTTGCAGGGAAAAGTTACGTTTAATTATGCTGAAGGAAGTGAATAATGTCATCCGCCATTAAAATTTTTTAAATCGTTGGTATGACAGAGGCGGCATCATGGGAAAGATAAACACAAGGGTTATTTCAGGTAATAACAGTCAGCTTTCAAGCGGCATTTCTATTTCAAGTGTGCAACCCTTGCCGGGTGAGCTGATCAGTTCCAGTTTTCCTTTGTAAAATTCTACGCGGTTATAAATATTATTTAAGCCGATGCCCTTACCTGCTTCATTGGTATCAAATCCTACCCCGTTATCCCCCAATTTAACATGAAGGCTTTTTTCATAGCAGATCAGTTCAATGATGATCTCCGTTGCGCCGGAATGTTTGAGGATGTTGTTCAACTGCTCCTGTATTATCCTGAACACCGCCAGTTTCATGAGATATGGTACCTTCTCTTCATTAAATGGTTCTGCGGAAAGGAGCTTTACAGCCATTTTGCCCGGTATGTTTAATCTTTCACTAATATCCCTTACGGCTGCCAGCAGACCTAAATGCTGAAGTGAAGAGGGATTGAGTTCGTGGCTGATTTTACGTACTTCACCAATAACCTGCTCTACATTTTCCATCGCTTTTTTCAGGTATTCAGGTGTAAGCACAGGATTGGTTCCTGCTACTTCGAGGTATAGTTTACACGCTGCCAGTATCTGGTTGATGTTATCATGAAGTTCATAAGAAATTTCCCTTCTTTCTTTTTCCTGTGCATTAATAATGGCCTGAATAATATCTTTTTTTCTTGCATCTTCTTCGGCAACCAGCTTTTCACGCAGTTTTTCCTGTACGGTAATATCAATGGCAACACCGCCTACAAATGGTTTTCCCCCCAATTTAATAGGAAAACGGAAAGTATGATAAATACCTGTTGTGCCGTCGGCACGAAGTCCGCTTTCAATCATTTCGCCGGGCTGGTTTTTAATGATAACTGCAAGATTATTTTTGAAGTATTGCTGGGCCAGCCCAACCGGGTAAATATCAAACAGCGTTTTGCCAAATACTTCCTCTGTTAAATTAAGCGCTTTAAGATATGGGAGATTCAGGTAATGAATTACGCCCATATCATCAAATATCCAAGCCAGCGCAGGGGTGTTTTGCATAAAAACACTGAATTTTTCCTGCAGCCGCAACATTTCTTTCTCAGCCTGCCTTTGTTCTGTAATATCAGTATGGGTGCCTATGATTTTGAGCGGCCTTCCCATATTGTTTTGCTCAATTACAACACCCCTGTCCAAAACCCATTTAACTGAACCATCTTTATGTCTCACCCTGTACTCCAATGAATGGTGTGTAATTAAACCCAGTTTGTATTTTTCATCATTTTCACTTAAAAGGTGCTGGTCGTCTTCATGGGTGCTTTCCCACCAAAGCTTTACATTATCAGAAAGTTCTCCTGATGAATACCCCAGCAGTTTTGAAACCGCTTCTGAAAAAACAGTTTTTCCGGTCCTGAAATCATGTTCCCATAAATTATCGCCGAGTTTTTCAAGCACAAGACGAAACCTTTTTTCATTTTCTCCCAGGGCCAGTTCTGCAGATTTACTTTCTGTAATATCCTGTATAATCCCGGTAAAAACTTTTATGCCATTCTCTTCTTCGTAAGAGAAGGAAGAATAAATGCTGTGCCATTTTACCTGGCCATCCGCCGCCTTTATGCTTACTTCATAATAAAACGGTTCATTGGTTTGGCGGGAATGGACAATTTTTTTCTTCAGCCCTTCTTTTTCTTCGGGGGAAATATGATTAAAGAAGTCGGCAAATTCATGTATTTCCGGGCCAAAAACGTTTTCTATCGCCTTGCTTAAAAACCTGAAACCGTAAGTGCCATCAGGTTTATAGATAAACTGGTATAATGCACCGGGAATATTTTTAATAAGGGATTGCAATTGCCTTTCACTTTGCTGTAAGGCCAGTTCTGCCTTCTTTTTTTTAGTTATATCCCTTGATGCCATGCAAACGCCGGTAACTTCACCACCGGCTGCCTTTGCAGGCGTATAAGTTACCAGCAGCCAGAAATCATTTTCCGCAGCTGGATAGTTGATTTCATACTCATGTTTGTTTCCCCTTAAGGCGCTGTCTAAATAATTCTTTATCTTTTCTTTTCTTTCTTCGGGAAGAATATCCAGTAAATTTATACCCTCATAATATTCTGCGCCGGTACAGTCTTTTAAAACTTTTTTACCAGCTTCATTGATAACAATGATACGGTAAGAAGGGTCTATTAAGCTGAGGCCTTCGAAGGTAGCGCCAAGTAGAATACTTTGGCTGTATTCTGTCTGTCTTAACTGGTCTTCTGCGAGTTTGTGCTGCGTAATATCTGTACCGATAAATTGTATGGCAGGGGCCGATGCATTATCAGCATTTACAGCACTGATCTCCCACCTGAACCATTTTTCATTTCCTGTTTTATACCTGCTCCTTACATCAATTGTAAAAGTTTTAGCAGGGTCTGCAAGACAGGCACGTGCTGCCTGGTTGCATTTCTCTTCCTCAATCAGCCGTGCAACTTCAGTAAACGATTTCCCGATAAAATATTTGGAACCCGTGCTGAAAGTGTCCCGGAATTTACGGTTAACTGCTATAAGCCTGCATTCAGGGTCTGTTAAGCCGTAATAATAATCAGAAGAATTTTCAAGAAAAGAAGTAAGAGGGGGCAGGCTTCCCATAAATGATAGTTTTCAAAAAGATATTGAATAAGCGCTGTTCAGTAAACGCACTGCTTCCTGCTTTATTAATAAACCCTGATACTATAAATTTTTACATAAGTGTTATTGCTTAGCCGGTTTTATCAATGTACTACACTGTTATTATCAGTTGATAAATATTCTTTATGAGAGCCGGCATTTACAGACGGGGGAATCTGCTTACTTACTTCTTCAAACCTTTCTTCATAGTCTTTTCGGATGGTGCCCATGATACGGTCCCAGAAAAGGAAGTATAAACCATAATTGCCTTTAAAATACTGGTGGTGCTGGTTGTGGTTAACGGAAGTGTTGATCCACCTGCCCAGCCAGTGCCTGCTGAAACTTTTTGGATAAAGTTCCCATCCGAGGTGGCCATACACATTGTAAATAATCATGAACAAAAAGAAAAATGGCAGGTGATAAGCATGTATAGGAATGGTGAAGAGGAACAGTACAGCAATTCCCGCTTCAACAATTGCTTCAAGCGGATGAAAGGCATAGGCAGCCCATGGAGAAGGATTGGTGCTTTTGTGATGTACCAGATGGAATATTTTAAACAACCCGGGATGGTGCATCAGGCGGTGTGTCCAGTAAAAATAAGCGTCGTGTATAATTAACATGAGTGGAAATGCCGCCCAGAAATACAATTGCCCGTGCCGGCTGATGTCAGCATAAAAAGTAGTATAAGGCCGCATGGCATCATTGCGGATAAGCAAAAGCGGCACACAGGCAAAAATTAAAATGGTTATAACGGAATAACCAATTTCCCTTATATAATCATTGCGGCCCGGATAACGCTGCTGTATTTTTTTAAAGCTGACCTTTTTTCTCAGCAACACATAAAAAAGCAGAAAAGCAATACCGGCAATGATAAAATAACGGCCGCCTATTTTTTCAATAATAAAGAAATAATATTCTGTCCAGCCCATAGTCTATTTTATTTTTCCAAGAACGTTCAGCAAATCTTCATTACTGCAATATACAGCCCGTGGAAACTTTTCTTTGACTGTACTTACCTTATCGGGTTTACCACCGCAAAACACAATGGGTATGTACTGCCGCTTTTTGGCTTCCCACAACCATTCAGCGTAGGCCCTTCCGTGAGAAGGCAAACGGCCGAGGGATATTATCATAATGTCAGGCAAATTGTCTTTCAGTGCGGCCGTCGTTTCTGTGCTGAAATGATAATCCACTTTATACCCGGCTTTCTTTAGCGGTGCAATTTTCTCTTTCAGCTCCTCTTCGTTAAAGTGAATAAAGAAAATTTTTTTCATAAACAGCTCATCGGGTTTAATTCCGGGAATTATTACCTGATTGTGTTACCTGTATTCCTTCATATATTTCCAGTTTCTCGGCTTTCCTTCGGCCATCCATTCAATTGCCTGTGCCATCCGTTTGTTGCGTGTATCTTCTGATTTTGCATCCACAACCCATTCGGTATAATCCTTTTTATTACTGTAACTGAAACTTTCAAATGTGGCCCATGCTTTTTTGTTTTTCTTCAGCGCATCAGTAAAATACCGGGGCACAACCAGTTCTTTCTTATCATATTTTGGGGGCTTGTCTTTAGGTAGTTTAATGCTATCATCATTCAGTTTCATCGCTTCTTTAATCCATCCCGTAATGATCTTGTCTTTCGGCAAATCTTTGAGCGAAGTGATCTTGCCGAGATTGCCCATAGCGGCATGGCTTTCTTTTCCAATCAGGATGTCAGCATCTTTCATCAATGCCGCTTTCCAGAAGCCAAAAGCGCAATGCTGTTTGAACGACGCCATGCTGCACATCATTTCTCCCTTGTAATCAAAATGCGGGAAACTCCATTTCATTACTTCTTCCGCCTGCGGACAGGCTTTGTGCACCAGCTGCCTCAGGTGATTGAGAATAGGTTTTGCAAAACCGGCCGATTTGTTAATGTAGGCATCAATCTTTGGATTTTTTGCAGCCATAGTTAATGATTTGAAACTTGCCATCATTGAAATCTTATTTAAACCTGATAGGTCTTTGCAACAGCTTAGGAAATTGCTAACTATCAGCAAAGAGCTGTCAGGTTTTTTTATGGTTTTGTTACATAAATTTATAAAAACTCTTTTACCGCCTAATCAAATACAATGGTCTTGTTCTGATAAACCAGCACACTGTCTTCAAATACCAGGTGCAATGCCCTTGCCAGTACGGCTTTTTCAATTTCTTTTCCGGCACGCATCATATCAGCTGGTGTAAAGGAGTGGGTAACGGGAATGATCTGCTGGGCAATAATGGGGCCTTCGTCCAGTTCATCGGTTACAAAATGCGCTGTGGCACCAATAAGTTTTACGCCCCTTTCATAAGCCTGCTTATAAGGATGCGCCCCGGCAAATGCCGGCAAAAAAGAATGGTGGATATTGATGATGCGCATGGGGAACTGCCTTACAAAACCAGGTGAAAGTATGCGCATGAATTTGGCAAGCACAAGATAATCTGCAGGGTATTTGCTGATTACATCAAGCAAAGCTTTTTCAAAATCAGGTTTGCTTCTTTGCTCATGTGTTACGCAATGAAATGGTATTCCGAAACGCTTACATATATCGCTCAGGTCAGGATGATTACCGATAACGCACTGCACCTTTGCACCAAGGGTTTTAAAATGGTTGCGGAGTAAAATATCGCCGAGGCAATGGTATTCTTTGGTCACCAGTACAATGATCTTCTTTTCCGGCAGGGGATTGATTTTTATATCCGCTTCTTCCGGCAGGGCCGACTGCAGTTGCTGCTGAAGATTGCCTGCCACCACATCGCCAGTTACTTCAATCCTTACAAAAAAGCGGTTATCAAAAGCATCCACATGTTCCCTCATGGAAACAATATTTGCTCCATGAGCAGCCAGTAAACTGCTGATGGCTGCCACCAGGCCTGTTTTGTCTTTGCACTGGATAACGATGATCATTGGTGAAATATCTTTTAAACTTACCGGGGGTTATTCATAAGGCTTCTTTGCAAATTCAGGGTTTAATCATTGGAAAGTTTATGTTGGTATAAAAAAATTTTAATGCGCATCCAGCCAGTTTTCGCCTTCGCCACATTCAGCAATCACTGGTACTTTGTTAGGCAATGGCATGGCGGTTTGCATACATTCTATAATCAGCGGTTTTAACTCTTTTACTTCGCTTTTTACTGCATCAAACACCAGTTCATCGTGCACCTGCAGGATCATTTTGCTTTTCATTTTTTCTTTTTGCATGGCAGCATGTGTTTTGATCATCGCCATTTTAATCATGTCTGCGGCGGTTCCCTGTATGGGTGAATTGATGGCGTTGCGCTCTGCAAAACCACGTACAGTAAAATTTGAAGAATTGATGTCCCGCAGCCAGCGTTTGCGGCCCATTAAGGTTTGCACATAGCCATGTTCACGGGCAAAATTGATGGTGTCGTCCATGTACTTCTGTATATTGGCAAACTGTTTTTTGTAGTTGTCAATAATTTCTTTGGCTTCCGTTCTTGAAATGCCGAGGTTATCCGCCAGGCCAAAAGCGCCCTGGCCATAGATAATACCAAAGTTTACACTCTTTGCTTTATAACGCATTTCTTTGGTTACGCTTTTCTCATCCACGTTATACACCCTGGCTGCTGTTGCAGTATGTATGTCTTTCCCTTTCTGAAATGCATCGCACATAGCAGGGTCTCCGCTGATGGCTGCTACTATGCGCAGTTCAATTTGCGAATAGTCAGCGCTGAGTAAAACATGTTTGTTATCTCTCGGAATAAATGCTTTGCGTATTTCCTTTCCCCGGTCAGTCCTTACCGGTATGTTCTGCAAATTGGGGTTGTTGCTGGCCAGTCTTCCTGTTACCGCTACAGCCTGCCCATATGTAGTGTGTACCCTCCCTGTTTTGCGGTTGATCAGTTGTGGCAATGAATCTACATAAGTTGATTTTAATTTGGTGAGTTCACGGAAAGCGAGGATATCACCCACAATGGGATTGTTATGAGAAAGTTTCAGCAATACATCTTCGCCTGTTGCATACTGACCTGTTTTTGTTTTTTTGGCTTTGGGGTCAAGCTGCAGTTTTTCAAATAACACTTCGCCTAATTGTTTGGGTGATGCCAGGTTGAACCTTACACCTGCCTGTTTGTAAACACTTTCCTCTGCCTTCTTCGCATCCTTTTCCAGTTCTTTGGAATAATCATTCAGAAAACCCTCATCAATCTTTACGCCTTCATATTCCATTGCAGTCAACACTTTCACAAGCGGGTTCTCCACTTCTTTAAAAACTTTCTCTACTTCATTTTCTTTTAACAGGGGAACAAAAACATTTTTCAGCTGAAGGGTAATATCTGCATCTTCTGCTGCATAATCTTTTATTTTATCCAGTTCCACATCACGCATGTTGCCCTGGGTTTTTCCCTTCTTTCCAATCAGTTCATCAATGTGCACCGGTTCGTAGCCGAGATATTTTGCGCTGAGCATATCCATGCCCCTCTTGCCATCTGGTTCAATTACATAATGCGCCAGCATGGTATCAAAAATATTTCCCTTCAGTTCCACTTCATACCATTTCAGCACCAGCATATCGTATTTTAAATTCTGGCCGATCCATGTAATTTTTTCATTGGTAAATAAAGGCTCAAACAGTTTTAATATTTTGTTTGTTTCTTTCTGGTCGGCAGGGCATGGAATGTAATACGCTTCGCCGGGTTTGTAAGAAAAACTCATCCCCACCAGTTCACAATCATTGGCATCAATGCCGGTGGTTTCTGTATCAAAGCAGATTTCCTTTTGTTTCAGTAAATCAGCCACTAATTTTTTAATGGTGGCTTCGTCCGGTACAGCCTGATAGGTATGTGGTGTATTGTGTATGTTTTTTCCTGCTGTCAGTCCTGTTTCAGTGTTTTCATTTTCTTCTGCAACAGCTTTTTCTTTGCTGTTTGTTTCTTTTGGCGCTTCAATAATATTTCCAAACAAATCGGTTTGCACGGCTTCAGGGGCGGCTTTAAATACATTAAACTCTTCACCCAAAATTCTTTTGCCCAATGTTTTAAATTCCAGTTCGGCAAATACTTCTTTCAAAGCTTCTTTATTCCATTCTTTCAGCCTGAAATCTTCTTCATGAAATTCAACCGGCGCATTGACAATAATGGTAGCTAGTTTTTTGCTCATTAATGCAAGGTCTTTGCCATTGCGTACCTTTTCACCCAATGCCCCTTTTATGTTATCTGCATTTTTTAAAACATTTTCCAGCGTTTCATATTCAGCCAATAATTTGGCGGCTGTTTTTTCGCCTACTCCCGGTATGCCGGGGATATTGTCAACACTGTCGCCCATTAACCCCAGCACATCAATAACCTGTTTTACTTCTTTGATATTCCATTTGGCACAAACTTCTCCGGGCCCCATGATCTCCACATCACCACCCTGGTAGCCGGGCTTATAAATAAATATTTTATCGCTTACAAGCTGTCCGTAATCCTTATCAGGGGTAACCATATACACAGTATATCCTGCTTTAGCCGCCTGCTGCGCAAGTGTGCCGATCACATCATCAGCTTCATAACCATGTGTTTCAATGACGGGAACATTAAACCCTTTGATGATATTTTTTATATCAGGAACAGATGCAAGCAAATCCTCCGGGGCTTCCTGACGGTTTGCTTTGTATTCTGTAAAGTCAGTGTGCCGCTCCGTTGGTTCTTCCGTATCAAAACATACAGCCATATGCGATGGCTTCTGGTTGTTGATGAGGTCAATTAAAGTATTGGTGAACCCAAACTGTGCATTGGTATTCTTCCCTTTTGAAGTGATGCGGGGATTGCGTATCAAAGCATAGTATGCCCTGAAAATAAGTGCAAAGGCATCAAGGAGAAATAATTTTTTTTCCATGATGCTAAGGTAACTATTTGCCCAAAGGGGCAACAACTAAAAAATGCGGGAGGGTATTTTAAGATTTTACAACCGGTTTATTTTGCAGCGGGTTTTCTGTTTCATTTTTTTTCTTAACAGGGGGCTGCTGTGGCTTATTCTCCGGTTTTAATAATGATGAAGGAACAGAATTGGAAGGCGATTTTAAAATAAACGACTCACCGTCATTGCTGCAAAAAACAACCAGGTAAAGTGCAAAGATGAACAGGCCTGCGGCAAAAAAATGGAATAGCTTTCTCATAGTTGTGGATTTGGAAATACAACTATATAACTATAAGCAAAAACAATTATTGTGCTTTTGCTGTATAATTAACCTCTTTCTTAAAACCTTGTTTCAAGATAGTAAGGCAGCATTTTGCGCCAGGTGGGCCAGTCGTGTGTAATGTCAGTTCCCCATACATCCAGTTCATGCGGTATTGATTTGGTATTCAACACTCCTGAAAACCTCCTGTTGGCTTCAGGGTCTTCATAAGCGCCGCTTCCGGTTGAAATAATCATCTTGCCTTTTCTGATGCGGCTCAGGTACCAGTCATCAGTAAGATTGGGAACATAATGAATGGGTGAGTTAAAATACACCTGGTCGTCGTAAAATCCCTTGGTATATTCCATTAAATCATAAACCCCGCTCATGGAAATTACGCCATCAATAAGATCAGGCCTTTTTAAAAAAAGGTTCATGGCATGCAATGCACCGAATGATGCGCCACATGTAACAATTGGTGTTTCGGGAGAAGAGTTGTTTTTGATATAAGGTATTACTTCATTAAATACATACTCATTAAACTGGTTTTGGCGGATGGCTTTGTGTGCCGGTTCCATATCATTGTTCAGCCAGCTTTCATTATTGATGCTGTTGATGGAAAATACTTTTACTTTTCCACCATCAATGAACGGAGCTATGGTATCAATAAGCTGAAAGCGTTCATACTCGAGATAATCGGCGGCCGCAGTTGGAATGAGCAAAAGTGCAAACCCGTAGTGGCCGTAAATTGCGATGGGCATATCCCTGTTTAATGCCGGGCTGTGCCAGTCAAATAATTCTCTGTGCATAAATGTGGTTTTAGATTTCTGATTATTTTATAGGGATAGTACAACAGAGGGCAGGGGGACAAAAATAGGGGGATTCCCCCGAATTATCGTAACAGAACAAAGGAAACTGCAGCCTGCTTATAAAACTCCCTCTTTGATTTCTTCCCACAAGTCCCGGTAGCATTGGGCGGCATAACTGCTGCGGGCATACTCTTCAATGGGTGTGCGGTGGATACCCATCTTTTCTACATCAGACAGGTAGGGAATGTAGTTTTCGAAAAATCTTTTGTCTTTATACAATTCCTCCATGGTTTCCTTGTGCATGTTCTTCCTTAGATCAACCATGGTAAAGAAGCACATCATTTTTGACAGTTCAATGCCTTTTTCTTTAAAATAATCTTTCACCATGTTATAGGTACGTATGGAAAGTGTGGTGGGGATAACGGGCATCAGTACAATATCAGCGGCATGAAATACATTTTCAGAAAGGGCTGATAAACCCGGAGGGCAATCTATAAATATAAAATCATAAACACCTTCAAAAGGTTTGAGCAATGACGCCAGTCTTTTTTTTGAACCGCTCATTTCCTGCACAATGATATCAAATGCTTTGGCTGAGTGATCGGCAGGAATAATTTCGAGGTTTTCATAATCGGTGGCCATTACTGCTTCAGTAAGGTCTGCATCTTTTCCCAGCAGTTCTTTAACCGCAACTTTATGTTTGGGTTTTATTTTATAATAGAAACTGGCTGAACTTTGCGGGTCAATATCCCACAACAATGTTTTGTGCCCGTTCTGTGCTGACAGATATGCAAGGTTTACACATGATGCTGTTTTGCCTACGCCGCCTTTAAGGTTATACAATGCTATAACAACCATGTTTGCTGTTTTATTTACTGAATATACAAAGTTGCTGCGAAGTTTTCTTTTGCAATTGCCGGTGCTGGTTTACTTTGCCACTTTAAACACACCCCTCATTACAGACGCATGGCCCGGGTAAGTGCATACAAATATATAATCCCCGGGTTTATCCGGCGCAATGAAGTATATTGATTCAGAACTGTTGGGTTGCAGCAAAGCTGTGTAAAAAAGCACTTTAGCGGTTGAAGGCACATAGTTCAGGGACTGTCCTTTGAGCCCCATATTCAATGCCAGGGCAGCCACATCATCAGCGGCGCCGGGTGATGTAATTACAACATTGTGCATCATGTCATCATTATTATTAAACACCAGTTTAACCTTACTGCCTGCCTTTACCTGCAAAAGGGTTTTATCAAATTTTAAACCTGGCCTGGTTCCGATGCGCAGCACCTGGTCAGGTTCTTTCCAGTCAGCCGGCATTCTGGTTACCCTTTTTGCTGAAGAAGGTTTGGGTGCAGCAGTGGTTTTAGTTGCTGCCAACATGGTATGCTGATGTGGTTTTACAGTTTGCTGTGCTGTAAGTTTTACTTTTTCTCCCGGCGGGATTGCATTCAACGTATAATAACCCACGTTGTGCAACAGGGTTTTTCCTTCAGCAGATACAATGTTATTGAGTTTTACTTCGTGGATATATCCTTCTTTTAAACTGTCCAGCACAAGCCTTGTCTTTTTACCGTCAGCAGAAACAATAATGCCTTTTAATAAACGCGGGGATTGATTGATAACGGGGCTGCCATAAAAATGATGGTATTTATAGGTAAAGCTGCTGAGTTCATAATTCATGGCCTGTTGCAGTGCTTTTGCATCTGCAGCTTGCGTAAACTCAATTTCAAAACCATCCGGCATCGCTTTTATTTCTTTTATTTCAAATGGCGTTTTGCCACTCCATTTTAATTGCTGCAACGCATACATTTCTTTACCGGTACTGGCCCAGCCCCTGCTTGTCATGCCGCCAAACATGGAGCCGTCAATACCCCATCTTAAGCGAAGCAAACCGGATGCAAATCCCTCACGAAAAGGATAACAGGCGCCCTGGTATTTACCATTTACTTTTTCCAAACTCATCCGCATAATTTTTGAATGGCCCTGGTCAGCTACAAAATACTGACCTGTAAAAGGACCAAATGCACCGCTGGTATTGTCTTCAATTATATCTGCGGTTGAAATACCCATCAATGTATGCGGGAACCAGACAGCAGGCAATTTTAATTGCGGAATTTTCTTAGCCGCTTCATGCATGGGCTGACCGTTATCAACTGCTTTTAATTCATTTTTGGTAAGCTTCAATGGTGATCCGGGTTCTCCTGTCCAGTTCAATCCTCCTGCATTGCCTGCAAAATCCCCTTTTTCAAGATGGGTAACCCTTCCGCTGCCAACCCAGTCGCCCTGGTTTTCTGCAAAAAAAATATCATTTGCGCTGTTTACATTAAACCCTGCAGGGGAACGCAGGCCGGTTGCAATGGGTTCCATTTTTCCGTCAGGGAATATTTTTAACAGCCATCCATGCCATTTGGTCAAACTTTCGCCGTAATCAATCCATGCTACATTTAATGTAACAAGCATATTCCCATCTTTATCAAACACAGGGCCATAAGCATATTCATGATAATTACCGCTCAGCTCAAACTGGTAAACAGGTTCAAACCTGTCGGCACGTCCATCGTGGTCGTCATCTGTTATTTTTGTTAATTCACTGCGTTGTGTACAATAGAATGAACCATCCTTATACGCAAGCCCCAGCACTTCGTGCAGCCCCGAAGCAAACTTTTTATAATGCGGCTGTGAGCCATCAGCGGAGTAAGCGTTCTCAATCATCCATATTTCACCTCTTCTTGTTGATACTGCAAGCCTGCCATCGGGCAACACAGCAATGCCGCCCACTTCCAGTTTAATGTCATCCGGTATGGATAATGTTTTGATGGGGTAATAGTCTTCTTCGGTTTGAACAGCGGCAGTTTTATTTTGAGCATGAACAATACTGCTGCCCAATAACCAGCCAATAAGGAGTACTATCTTTTGCATACAATGAATGATGTATTTAGCCTTTATTGCAATCTTTTATTTTCATTTACTGACCCCTTCCAGTGTTGGCGTCCCCGCCAACGCTATTTTTAAAGTTCAGGTGGTTGTTAGCCTTTATTACCATCTTTTCAGTTCATTTATTAAATCCTTACCAGTATAAAATGTATTTTACTTCATTTGCTTCTGCGCTTAACAGCAATTCTTTTTTACTTCCGGCATCATAAACATATGGTTTTGCTGATGTGCCCCCTTCAAACTTCAAGTAATACGACTGATCGTTAATGGCATACAATCCATTTCCGAGATCAGCAATCTGCTTTCCTTCCGCAAGCCTGTATGTTGCTGCAGCAGAAAGCGATCCTTGTTCAACTTTTATTTTACGCAGCAGCCCTTTCCCTTTTTCGTATGGCAGGAACTGATCTGTGATGATGGCGTTAATGTATTTGTATTTAAATGAAGGGTAACGTTGCTTACCGAGGAAATAACCGTGGTAAACCAAATCACTTTCGTTTACCGAATCAGGCATGTTGCTTTTATCTGCAACAAGTGAAAACCGGCCGGGTAATTCAATTGTTGCGCCCATCGGTTGGGCAATCTGCGGTTCGCCCCTTTCATACCACATATCTGTTGTGTTGAGAAAATCACCCTTCCATACAAAAAGCAATGCGCCCTGTTTTAAGTTATAAGAATAATGAACACCTGACGGATTCCCGACAGAAATGCAATGGGTTAGTTTTTTATCGTGGTGATACAGAAACGAGCGTAATAATTCAGGTTCTTTTGCAGCCTGCAATTGAATAAGCGGTACAGGAGGGCGTTCCGGCAAGGAAGATAAAGTATGAAGCGCAACCAGTTTGCTGTTGGGTTTGCTGATAAACAAACCGAGGCCAGCATCAGCCCAACTGATATTTTTAAGGCAATGCAAAATAAACGTGTGTTCTCCTTCTGCAAGGTTTATATCGCCCCGCAATGTATTGCCGCCAACCCATGTCCATGTTGCAGGTATAACTTCTTTCCCGTCTATCTCCAGTTTTCCTGTACCGGTAAGCCGCATTGCAACATGGTATTTTTCTGCAACAGGAACTTTTATTTTACCGGTAAACTTCAGGTAATAATTGTTTTTGGCATCTGCAAGCCTTATATCAATATTTTCTGCTGTGCCTTTACGGACAAGATGCTTTGCGGCGAATTGTTCAACCTTTTCAAAATCCCCTTCGTAATATTCATAGTTAAGTGCGGTTACGGGCACATGCATATCATCCAATGGGGCATAGCGGATATTACGGAAAGCAACCATGCCATGATCTCCCTGTATCATCAGCGGGGCGGTTGCTTTTTCATCTTCAAAAGCCGATGCCCTTGTTGGGCCTGAAAGAATAATATTTTCATGGATAACTATGCCGTTTAAAACCACTTTCAGGAAAGAGGCATTCTGTATTTTCTTTCCGTTGTTATCAAACCCCGGCGCTTTGAATAAAATTTCGAGATGCTGCCAGAGGCCGGGGGCCAACGCCGCATTTTTTAAAGGGGCATGCCCTTCATATCCTTTTTTACCGGCAGGTTTGCTTTCATCCCACCGTTCATAAATGCCACCACAATCAGAATAGGCGGGGTGCTCAATTCCCCAGCTGTCAAACAACTGTATTTCGTAACGGCTTTGTAAATAAATTCCTGAATTAGACCCTTTGGGCATCATAAAGTCTAATTCGATATACATGTCCCCATGCTCAAATGCAGTAAATATATTAGCCCCGGCTTTATATTGGATTGAACGGTTAAAATTGTTTAATAAAATCCCTGTGCCGCTGCTGCTCTTTAATGCAGTGTCAGCATAAGATGCAGTGAGTGCGCCGGCTATATTCCAGTTTGAAGAGGGGTTGCTGAAAGAAGAAAGGTCATTTAGCTGCAAATATTTAAGATTATACAAATTGTTTTGTGCAGCAGAAAACTTAAATAAAAAAGTTACATAAAGAACAAACGAAACAGTTTTTTCCGTCATATTAGTGCTGTGTTTTTTATTCCGGCGCTGAAGTTATCTGGCAGGGGCTTAAGAATAGTGTTATCATGAAAGGCCATCTTTATCACTCAGTTTTTTGCATATTTCATTTCATCCAGTTTCTTTTGCATCGCAAACATCTCATCCCTCATCCTTGCCGCTTCCATAAAATCAAGGTCCCTTGCCGCCTTCTCCATTTCTTTTTTGGTTTTGCTTATTGCTTTCTCTAATTGCGGGATGGTTTGATAAGTTTCCTGGTCTTCAGCAGCAATGGTTATTAAATCCTCATCTGCAGCTACAGCATAAGGATTTTTCGGGTCATACCCTTTAATATCCAGAACAGAAGTTTGGGCAAAAACCTGTTCTTTGCTTTTTTTAATGGTTCTCGGCGTTATGCCATGTTCAATGTTATAAGCCACCTGCTTCTCCCTTCTCCTGCTGGTTTCATCAATGGTTTTCTGCATGCTATCCGTCATTATATCTGCATAAAAAATTACCAGCCCGTCCACATTTCTTGCTGCACGGCCCGCTGTTTGCGTCAACGATCTTTCATTGCGCAAAAAACCTTCTTTGTCTGCATCGAGTATCGCAACAAGCGATACTTCTGGAATATCAAGTCCTTCTCTCAAAAGGTTCACACCTACCAGCACATCAATTTCGCCTAAGCGTAACTGTCTTAAAATTTCAACCCGTTCAAGGGTGTCCACTTCGCTGTGTATGTATTTTGATTTGATGTTGATGCGGTGCAGGTATTTATCCAGCTCTTCTGCCATTCTTTTTGTTAATGTAGTTACCAGCACCCTGTCGCCTTTCTTTATCCTTTTATCAATTTCATCCAGCAGGTCATCAATCTGGTTTACACTCGGCCTTATTTCAATGGGCGGGTCAAGCAATCCCGTAGGCCTTACTACCTGTTCCACCACCACACCGCCCGTTTTTTCCAGTTCATATTCGCCCGGTGTTGCCGAAACAAATATTACCTGGTTCAGCATGGATTCAAATTCATGAAAATTCAATGGCCGGTTGTCCAATGCAGACGGAAGGCGGAAACCATAATCAACCAATATCAGTTTCCTGCTCCTGTCGCCGCCATACATGCCGCTTACCTGCGGAACAGTCTGGTGGCTTTCATCAATCACCATCAAAAAATCTTTTGGAAAATAATCCAGCAGGCAGAAAGGCCGTGTTCCGGGATTCCTCCTGTCAAAAAACCTTGAATAATTTTCCACACCATTGCAATAACCCAGTTCCCTCATCATCTCTACATCATAATTCACCCTTTCGCTCAGCCTTTGCGCTTCAATATACTTCCCGGTGCGTTTAAAATATTCTGTCTGTGCAGCCATTTCATCCTGTATCTCGTAAATGATCTGCTGCATCATGTCTTTTGGCGCCAGGTAAAGATTAGCAGGAAAGATAGCGGCATTATCCACCAACCCAATCCGCTTTCCGTTTTTAATATCAATAGTTTCAATGGTTTCAATTTCATCGCCAAAAAAAGTAATACGGTAGCCATAATCAACATAAGGCAGGTTGATATCTACAGTGTCTCCTTTTACACGGAATGTGGCACGGCTGAATTCAAGCTGGCTGCGGTTGTATAACGAATTAACAAGGCTGTGTAAAAAACCCTGCCTGCTGATGACCTGTCCTTTATGTATCCTGATGATGCCATTTTCAAATTCAGTAGGGTTGCCGATACCATATATGCAGCTTACTGATGCAACAACAATGATGTCCCGTCTGCCGCTCAGTAATTCTGCAGTGGCCTGTAACCGCAGCTTATCCAGTTCTTCATTAATTGAAAGGTCTTTTTCAATGTAAACATCACTCACCGGTAAATATGCTTCGGGCTGATAATAATCGTAATAAGAAACAAAATAACCAACCGCATTATCAGGAAAGAATTGTTTAAACTCTCCATATAACTGCGCCACCAGTGTTTTGTTATGGGTGAGCACCAATGTTGGCATTTGCACCTGTTGTATAACATTGGCTACTGTAAATGTTTTTCCCGAACCCGTTACACCCAACAGGGTTTGATATTTTTCACCGCTGAGAATGCCCTCTGTAAGCTGACTGATTGCTTCAGGCTGGTCGCCTGCAGGGGTATAAGATGATTGTAAACGGAACTGCATACAGAGAGCGTCAAATTTAAAGTTTTTTAGCGCTTTACCCGGCAGGAAAACAAACATTTTGTATTGCCGGTCATATAAAAGAAAGTTAACTTACAGGTTACAAAAATATGAGTTATGGCATCTCTCAATGATATTGCCGGAATGATTGATCATTCCCTGCTGAAACCCACTTTTACCGACCAGGAAATTATTGACGGTTGTAAAATTGCAGACCAATACAAAGTTGCTTCTGTATGTGTACGGCCCGGCGATGTGAGGCTGGCCAAAAAACTTTTGCAAAACAGCACTGTGCTTGTTACCACTGTTATCGGTTTCCCTCACGGCAGCACTACTATGCTGTCAAAAATTACAGAAGCACAGGAAGCCATTGATAATGGTTGCGCAGAACTGGATGTGGTAATGCATATCGGTAAAATGAAAAGCGGTGAATATGATTATGTAAAGAAAGACCTTGCTGCAGTAGTTAATTTAGCCCATGCCCAGGGGGTGAAGGTGAAAGTGATTTTTGAGAATTGCTACCTTACCAAAGAAGAAATTAAAAAAGCCACTTTAATTTGTAACGAACTTAACGCAGACTGGATAAAAACCTCTACAGGTTATGGAACTGGTGGCGCCGAAGACGAAGATTTAAAAATTATGCGGCAGCATGCATTGCCACATATACAGGTTAAAGCGGCTGGCGGCATAAGAACATTGCAAAGGGCTATTGAAGTGAGGAACCTCGGGTGTACCCGTTTTGGATGTACCGCTACTGTTGCTATACTGGAAGAGCTGAAGAATGGTGTAACTGCAAAAACCAAAGCGGAAGCATCAAAAGAGTATTAAATCACCACATCCATTTTTATTTAAACATTTCCGGATGGCTATCTTCCCATGTGGTTGCATCCTGGTATGCTTTGGCCACGGCAAGGATAGTTGCTTCATCATATAACTTTCCCAGGATAGAAATGCTGGTGGGCAGCTTTAACTGGTTGAACCCCGTTGGCAAACAAATAACCGGGTGCCCGGTAAGATTGGTAATAGCCAGCTGGTTACCACCGAATGTTGGTGTAATTACTGCATCGTATTGTTCCATCACTTCATTTACTTTCTGCATCAGCAGGTAACGGTGGCGGTTGGTGTTGATGTATTCCACTGCAGGTATCAATCTTGCAACGCGGAAATTATTAGGCCAGTCAAAGCGGCTTTGCCTTGTCATCTGGTCGTCAAGGTCTGTGCGGGTAAATTCATCAAAAGCGGCTGCAGATTCTGCACCCACCACCATTCCGATCATATCGAAATTATAAACCCCTGAATCGGGAAATACAACAGGTATGAGTTTTATCCCTGCCTCTTCAAGTGCAGTCAGCACTTTTCTCTCGCTGGCATTGCTGTCAAGTTTGTCAAAATAATTTTTTGTATAGGCAATTTTAAGCCGGCTGATGTCAATTTTGCTTTTGTAATTAAACGGAATTTGTACTGCGCAGGCATCTTTTCCATCGGCGCCATGTATGTAGTTAAATACTACGGCAGCGTCCTCTGCGCTGCGGCAAATGGGACCCGCTTTATCAAGGCTCCAGCTCAATGTCATTGCCCCTGTCCTGCTCACTCTTCCGAACGTTGGCCTTAAACCTGTGGCGCCACAAGTATGGCTGGGCGAAACGATAGACCCATATGTTTCTGTTCCGATTGCAAAAGGCACAAGGCCTGCAACTGTTGCTGCTGCTGAGCCGGCAGATGAACCACTGGACCCCCGTTCTAAGTTCCATGGGTTTCTTGTGCGGCCGCCATACCAGTAATCGCCCATTGCCAAAGCGCCAAGTGTAAACTTGGCAATTAAAACAGCGCCTGCTTCTTTTAATCTTGTATATACATATGCATCTTCTTCTATAACCTGTTCTTTATAAGGAGCGGCGCCCCATGTGGTTTTGGTTCCTTTCACCGCAAACAGATCTTTTAAACCATAAGGGATACCATGCAACGGGCCACGGTAATTTCCTTTTGCAATTTCTTCATCTGCCCGTTTTGCCTGCTGCAGCGCAATATCTTCAGTTACAGAAATCACACAATGCAGGGTATCGCCAAATTTTTTTATCCTTTCTATAAAAAATTGTGCTAATTCAACTGAAGTAATTCTTTTGTTTTTAATTAAAGATGCCAGTTGAAGTATGGAATAAAAAGCAAGTTCATTTTTATTTTCAGGCAGCTTTACATTTTTGGGCGTATCCCATTTTATTTTTTTCTGCTTTGTATTAAAATTCATCCCCTGCAAAACAGGGCTTTGCCACAAACTCATGGGCACGCTGTTATCCAGCTTTAACCGGTGCATTTTCTCGTATTCTTTCAGGTTGTCTTTTATCTCCGGGTACATCAGTTCATTTTCCTTATCTGTAACTTTTATATCAATGAGCCTGGCGGCTACCGGAATATCCTGTTTGATCAATGTATCCTGGGCAACAACAAAAAGGCTGCAGGACTGAAGGGCAACAGAAAGAAAATAAAGCTTCATGCTGTAAGTATTTGCTTGAATAATGCTATCTGTAACAACAACGTGTTAAGTATTACACTTTTCTTTTAAGATAACCTGAATAATCAGGAATGATGCTGTGGTAATCATCATTCATCAATGGAGAGGTAAGTACAAAATCAGCCGTTGCCCTGTCGCATGCAATAGGGATATTCCATACTACAGCTACACGCAGCAGCGCTTTAATATCGGGGTCATGGGGTTGTGCTTCCATGGGGTCCCAAAAAAAGATCAGCACATCAATTTTACCTTCCGCAATCATGGCCCCTATTTGCTGGTCGCCGCCAAGCGGCCCGCTCAGTAACTTTTTAACCGGCCTGTCCAGCTGGTCTTCCAGCATCTTTCCTGTTGTGCCGGTTGCAAGCAGTTCATGTCTTGCCAGTTCGGTTTTATTATACTCGGCCCATTCAATCAAATCTTTCTTCTTATGGTCATGCGCCACTAACGCAATGCGCTTTCTTACGTTTAATTTTCTTCTTGTATTTGCCATGCCGGCTGGTTTTTATTGATCAGGAAATTTAAACCTGGCCTTTGAACAGATCAGACCTCTTGTATAAATCGTTTTCCTGTTGTATAAAATTGGTTTGTCATTGGCAAGAATGAGATATCTATTTAAAATTATCAATAGATTTCTCCTTCGTCGAAATGACAAAAACGATTTATGCAAGAGGTTTATTAAAGCGCCGGTGGCTTTGCCGACGCAAACGGCCATTACAGAAAGGTAACTCATAAAATTAAAAAACCGTCCCGCTTTAAAACGGGACGGTTTTATGACTGATATATTTTTTCAAATTCTTTACTGCTGCACCTGTACTTCTTTTATTTTTTCCCTGATCTTGGCTTCAATTTCATTGGCCAGTTCAGGGTTGTCGCTAAGCAATTGCTTTACGGTATCACGTCCCTGCCCGAGTTTATCGCCGTTATAACTGAACCAGCTTCCGCTTTTTTGTACTACGCCCAACTCTACACCCATATCTAATATTTCCCCGGTTTTGGAAATGCCTTCGCCAAATATGATGTCGAATTCTGCGCTGCGGAAGGGGGGGGCCACTTTGTTTTTTACCACTTTTACTTTTACGCGGTTGCCCACGGCTTCTTCGCCATCTTTTATCTGCGCCATGCGGCGGATATCGAGCCGGACTGATGCATAAAACTTAAGGGCGTTTCCGCCTGTTGTTGTTTCAGGGTTGCCAAACATTACCCCTATCTTTTCCCTTAACTGGTTAATGAAAATACAGATGGTGTTTGTTTTGGCGATGGTAGCAGTAAGCTTCCTGAGCGCCTGGCTCATTAACCTTGCCTGCAGGCCCATTTTGCTGTCGCCCATTTCACCTTCCAGTTCACCTTTGGGAACAAGGGCGGCAACCGAGTCAATAACCACTACATCCAAAGCGCCTGAAAGAATAAGGCGGTCAGCAATTTCGAGGCCCTGCTCGCCATAATCGGGCTGAGATATTAATAGGTTGTCCACATCTACTCCTAACTTTTGGGCATAGGAGCTGTCAAACGCATGTTCAGCATCTATTATGGCACACATACCACCTTTTTTCTGTGCTTCAGCAATTACATGTGTGGCAATGGTGGTTTTACCTGATGATTCAGGCCCGTAAATTTCTACCACCCTTCCTCTCGGTAACCCGCCTATGCCCAGGGCCACATCCAGACCAATAGAACCTGTGCTGACCACTTCATGGGGGTCCTGCGATTTTTCATTCATCAGCATAACACTGCCTTTACCAAAATCCTTTTCTATTTTGTCCATCGTAAGCTTTAAAGCCTTTAGTTTTTCTGCGTTTAACATATCTCTTGTTTTAGTAGTTCAAAATTATTTATTCAATAAAGGTAGGAGAAATATTTTATGCACACTAATTATTTTAGTATTTCAGAGGCTAATTTTTTTGGGCTGGAGGAAAGGTAAAAAAATCCGTTCCGCCTCAGGCGGAAAGAAAATCTGACAGAAAGAACTGCGTTACTGGTAAAAACCAGGAAATGACTGAAACAGTCCCGGAGTAAAGTGACGGTTTTTTTCAGTTCCGTGCAATAACCACTTCGTGGTAATTTTGGCTTTTAATTTGCCCGCTTTTATGCAATTTTGTACTAAATATTTACAATATGAAACAACTGTTTGCTTTTGCCTTTAGCCTGGTTTTTGCACTGATTGCATACGCCCAGGGCCCTGCCTCTGCTGCAAAGGGAGTAACTTATGGAGCAGGAACTACAGCCGAAGGATACATTGCAGTAAATGAGATTGAAAAAAACCTGAAAGACAATAAGTTTTCAGGAAAAGTAACGGGAAAAGTAACCGACGTGTGCCAGGAAAAAGGGTGCTGGATGAAAATTGAAAGATCCAACGGGGAGAAAATGATGGTGAAATTTAAAGATTACGGTTTTTTTATGCCGAAAGATATTGTGGGCAAAGAAGTGGTGCTGGATGGCGAGGCTGCCGTTAAAGAAGTACCTGTAAAACAACTTCAGCATTACGCCAAAGACGCAGGCAAAAGCGATGAGGAAATTAAAAAGATAAAGGAGCCCCGGAAAGAACTGACCTTTATTGCCAAAGGCGTGCTGGTGCTGTAAGTTATAAACCTGTAAAATGCAAGGGCTGCAGTTTTTATATACTGCAGCTTTTTATTTATCGTTACCGCATTTTTTTGCTGAACCCGGCCTTTATAAGGGCATTAAAAAATAACAGCCACTTCCTTATTTTTACAGCATGCACTCCATCAAAAATATCATCTTCGACATGGGCGGCGTACTGCTCAACCTCGATTTTAAAATTACGCAGGATGCCTTCAGGCAACTGGGCATGCACAATATTGAAGAGCTCTTCCGCCACGGCCATACCGCCTCATTTTTTAAAGAGTATGAAAAGGGAACGCTGAATGATGAGGAGTTTATCCGTGAAGCGAAAGCTTTTTTGAAGCAGGATGTATCCGTGCAGCAGGTTATTGATGCGTGGAATGCCATGCTGCTTGATTTTCCGGCAGACAGGATATCATTTGTGGAAGGGTTGAAAAGAAATTACCACATTTTTCTTTTAAGCAACACCAATGCCATCCATTACAGGTGTTTCCAGTCAACCTACAGTAATGCTTATGAAGGAAGGTCATTTGATGCCCTCTTTGAAAGGGCTTATTACTCCCATCTCATCAAATTTCACAAACCCGATACAAGGGCTTACCAGCTTGTGCTTGATGAAAACCGGCTTGTACCTGCAGAAACCATGTTTATTGATGACAGCTTTGCAAATGTGGAAGCGGCTGAACAGGTTGGCATCCGGGGTTATTACCTTAAACCGGGGGCTTCAGTACTGGAGTTAACAAGTGAATTAATGTATTAAGCCCCTTTAGTGCCTGTCCCGTCTTGGCGGGAGGTTTGGGGCTTCACTTCCTCAAAATCTATATACTCCCCAACTTTATTATTGGCGTCAGCCGGAGTTTTGTGCTCTTTAATGTTATTGAACTGGTCCTGCCCTTCCATACGTTGTTTTACATCGTTAAACTGTTTCCTTATTTGCCTGCCGGTGCGGTAAACCGGAATGATAAAATCAAAAACCAACTTGTACAACACATAGGCAATGAGGGCATACAATAAGATGCGTAGTATCATATTACAAAAATAACTGAATTCCGGCGGATGCGATTGTTAAGCCCTTACTAAAGAGGGTGAGTGGCGTTTCAGCAAGAGGGTTGCAGCCCTTTAAATCACGCCTCTTTTTTATGAAACATTTTATCAGCCGCATGGCCAATGCCTTCACCAATCTTATCTGCCAGCGACTCAGCAAGTTTTGAAAAGCTGTTTTGCAGTTTTTCGCTTTCCAGTATTCGTGCCGTAAGGCTGGCCCAAAAGTTTGAACTGCTTGATTTCTTCCGCCCGAAAAAAGAA
Source organism: Chitinophagaceae bacterium (assembly GCA_033763355.1). Lineage (GTDB taxonomy): Bacteria > Bacteroidota > Bacteroidia > Chitinophagales > Chitinophagaceae > JANRKT01. The sequence continues at coordinate 35,012 of JANRKT010000003.1, forward strand.
TTCATGGCCATAGAACCGTAATTCTCCCGCAGGCTTTCAATATTGTCATCAAGGCTTTTTTCAATTTCTTTACTCCGCATTTTCAGCCGGTAAATTTCTTTTTCAAGCGTGATGAGGTTTTTTACTGAAGTTCTTTTCATCTTTATTCAGTTTCAGTTTCTTCCATTTCTTTTACCGATTCGGTAATAAATATTCTTATCAGCGGGTTTTGAAACAACGGCCTGCGCAGTGCAATAACCAGCAGGAGTAAAACAACAAACAACCCCGCCCCTGCAGCAAAACCTGCCGTATTGCTTTGGGTAAGCTCCGCTATCCACCACGCAAAGCTCATGCCCAGGAAAAGAATAACAAAAAGTGCAAGAAAGGAAACAATCACTATCACCAGTAAAAGGCTGAGCGACCTGGATAAAATTTTTACCGCCTGCAGCTTCAGCAATCCGGCCCTTACATCAATGTATTCTTTCAGCAGTTGTTTGTTCTCTTTAAAAAAACCTGCAAAATCCTGTTGAGATGCCATAATGATGTTTTGATTACTGCTAATTTACCTGTAATTCTTATACCGCCTTATGATTCCTGTCATAAAATAATCTTACTGCCCCCTGCTTTAAAAGACAACAGCCTTAGTTGCCGTCAATCAGTTTTCAAATTGCTATACATCCCTTGGTTTCTCTGCGAAAATCTGTGTATTCTGTGGCTAATCTTTTAAATGGCTTTCTCAGCCATAGGAATAAAATTTTTTTTTGAAAAGGTTTTCCGCCTAAATTTGCAGCGGACAATGACAAGAAGGAAGGGAACGGTGAACGTTCCCTTCTCTGTTTTCCGGACATGAACTTTGAACAGCAATCCAGTGTAATTGAACAGATGGTGGGCCAGTTCCTGGAAACCCACCCGGGCTACTTCCTGGTTGAAGTGAGGATAAAACCCACCAGCAATGTAAAAGTGTTCCTTGATGCGGATTCAGGTGTTTCAATTGATAAATGCGTGGAGTGCAGCAGGTTCCTGTTCAAAAAAATTGAAGAAAAGGGTGTATTCCCCAACGGGGATTTTTCACTGGAGGTATCCTCCCCCGGGCTGGATGAACCCCTGAAGCTTCACCGCCAATACCTGAAAAACCTGAACCGGCATGTTGAAGTGATGACCAACGAGGGATTGAAAATAGAAGGAAAGCTTACGGGTGTGGATGAAAAGGAAATAACCGTAGAGGAAACCAGCGGTAAAGGCAAAAAACAAACAGTTAAAATCAATCATATTTTATTTGATCAGATCAGGCACACCAGAATTGCGGTTGTGTTTTAAATTGAAGTGTTATGTCAAGTATCAACTTAATTGAATCGTTCCAGGATTTTAAAGATGCGGAAAATATTGACCGCCCCACCTTAATGAAGGTTTTGGAAGATGTATTTAAAACCCTGCTTCGCAAAAAGTATGGGTCAGACGAAAATTTTGATGTGATTGTAAATACGGAAAAAGGCGACCTTGAAATTGTTCGCCGCCGTACTATTGTGTCAGACGGTGAAGTGCAGGACCCCCTCGCAGAAATAGCGTACAGCGATGCAGTTAAAATTGAACCAGACTTTGAAGTAGGCGAAGACATATATGAGGAAGTGGATATACTTGACTTTGGCCGCAGGGCTATTCTTGCAGCCAAACAAACACTGGCCAGCCGCATCAGCGATTTAAAAAAGAGCAACCTTGTTAAAAAATACGGCGACCGTGTAGGTGAAATCATCAGCGCAGAAGTTTACCAGGTTTGGAAAAAAGAAGTGTTGCTGCTGGATGAAGATGGCAATGAACTGATCCTTCCAAAATCCGAGCAGATACCATCCGATTATTTTAAAAAGGGTGAAAACGTAAGGGCGGTTGTCAAAAAAGTAGAAATGAAAAACAATTCCCCGGTTATCATTTTGTCCCGCACCCATCCCTCCTTCCTGGCTAAATTGCTGGAGATTGAAGTGCCGGAAATATTTGACGGGCTGATTGTAATACGCAAAATAGTGCGTGAACCCGGTGAAAGGGCCAAAGTAGCGGTGGAAAGTTATGATGACCGCATTGACCCTGTCGGCGCCTGTGTGGGTATGAAGGGAAGCCGTATACACGGTATTGTACGTGAGCTGAAAAATGAGAATATTGATGTAATTAACTGGACCAATAATATACAGTTGCTTATTCAAAGGTCATTAACGCCGTCAAAAATCACCCGGATGAACATTGACCAGGAAAATAAATCGGCCGAAGTATTTGTAGGTTCCGACCAGGTTTCGCTGGCTATTGGAAGAAGGGGGGTAAATATTAAACTGGCAGAAGAACTGACCGGGTTTAACCTGGATGTGTACCGGGATACAGAAGGCGAAACTGAGGAGTATGATATTGACCTCGATGAATTCAGCGATGAGATTGAAGGATGGGTAATTGATGAACTTAAAAGGATTGGCTGTGATACGGCCCGCAGTGTGCTTGACCTTACCGCTGAAGAATTAGAAAGAAGAACTGATTTGGAAAAAGAAACGATACAGGAGTTGAGAAAAGTATTGCAGGAAGAATTCCAGAAAGGATAAGTGCATTTTTAAAGTTGATTTTTTTTATAAAAACATTCCGCTGCTGCGGGATACCGGAGGACTAAATGTCTGAATTAAATACACCGAGATTGATGGCGGCCGCCAAGGAGTTTAACATTGGTAAAGATACCCTTGTTGACTTTCTGGAGGATAAAGGCTTTAGCCGTGACGATTTGAAGCCTACTTCAAAACTCACGGAAGAGATGTACCGTGCCCTGCAAATGGAATTTTCAAGTGATAAAGCGGCTAAAGCAAAGAGCGACCAGATTGAAATACCCAAAGGAAATATTCTTGAAGCCAAAAAGAAAAAAGACGAAGAGGAGATCCTTTTTAAGAAAGAAACCAAAAAGAAAGTTGCAGAAAAAGAAACGGTAGCTGAAACTGTTGAAACAGCAGTTGCACCTCCGGTTGTGCTACAGGAAGTTGTTAAAGAAGTTTCGCAGGAAGTAGTTAAAATAGATGCGCCTGAATTGGAAGGCCCCAAAGTGCTGGATAAAATTGACCTTGACGCTATTGATTCATCTACCCGCCCTAAAAAAACTGCAAAAGCAATAGCTAAAAAAGAAGAACCAAAACAGGCGGAAGCAGAGCCAAAGAAACCTGTTAAAAAAGGGAAGAAAGAAGAACCTGAAGAAGTAACGGAGGAAGCAACGGAAGAAGTTGAAGCGGAAGCAGAGGAAAAAACAAGCGAAGTAATAGTACCGGAAAGGCTGAAAATTGAAGCGCCTGAACTGGAAGGGCCAAAAATTATTGGTAAAATTAATTTGCCAATCGAAAAAGCAGAAGCAAGGCCAAGGGAAGAAAAACGCAAACGCAAACGTATTCCCATTGAGAGAAAAGATGTGCCGTCACAAAAACCCGAACTCTTTAAAAAGAAAGACGGTGGCGCTGCAGGTGGCGAACAAAAGAAAGAAGGCTTCAGAAGGGACGACAGGCGTGGCGGCGACCGTTTCAGGGGCGGCAGAGATAACAAGTCACGTGAAGTAAAAGAAATTGATGAAAAAGAAATACAGGAAAAAATAAGGGAAACACAGGCCAAACTGGCCGGTTCCGGCGGAAGGGGCAAAAGCCTTAAAGCAAAATACCGCCGCGAAAAACGCCAGGAAATGGCAGACCAGTTGGGCGCGGAAACGGGAGAAGATAACAAGCTGCGGGTAACGGAATTTATTTCAGTAAGTGAGCTTGCCAGCCTCATGGATGCCAGTTATGCAGACGTCATCAGCAAATGTATGAGCCTTGGTGTAATGGTATCCATCAACCAGCGCTTAGACGCAGAGTTGATTGAACTTGTTGCCGGAGAGTTTGGTTTTGAAGTGGAATTTATAGACGCAGAAAAAGAAGCTGAACTGGAAGAGGTAGATGATTTTGATGAAGGCGATGACGATACACCACGTGCCCCTATAGTTACCATCATGGGCCACGTTGACCATGGTAAAACTTCATTGCTCGATTACATACGCAATGCAAATGTGGTAGCAGGTGAAGCAGGGGGCATTACCCAGCACATCGGAGCATACCAGGTAGAGCTTGTCAACGGAAAAGAAATTACATTTCTTGATACACCCGGCCACGAAGCATTTACCGCTATGCGTGCAAGGGGTGCAAAGGTTACAGATATTGCCGTAATTGTAATTGCCGCAGATGATGCAGTGATGCCCCAGACACGGGAAGCCATCAGCCATGCACAGGCCGCAGGCGTACCTATGATATTTGCCATAAATAAAATTGATAAAGAAGGCGCTAACGCACAGAAAATATATGAGCAACTGGCAGGCATGAACATTCTGGTGGAAGAATGGGGTGGCAAGTTCCAGAGCCAGGAAATATCTGCCAAACAGGGATTGAATGTGGATAAGCTGCTTGATAAAATTTTGCTGGAAGCAGAACTGCTCGACCTGAAAGCAAATCCCGAAAGGCCTGCAATAGGAACAGTTATTGAGGCATCATTAGACAAAGGACGTGGTTACGTTGCAACCATTTTAATACTCAATGGTACACTGCGCATAGGCGACCTGCTGGTGTGCGGCCAATATTTTGGAAGGGTAAAAGCCATGTTTAACGAAAGGAACCAGCGTTTAGATGAAGCTGGCCCCGCAAACCCTGCACAGGTACTGGGTTTGAATGGCGCTCCGCAGGCAGGTGAAAAGTTCAAGGTGTTTGAAGATGAAGCTGAGGCAAAAGAAGTAGCAACACGGCGTGCGCAAATTTTACGTGAGCAGGGCATACGCACCAAAAAACACATTACCCTTGATGAAATCGGCCGCCGTCTTGCACTGGGCAATTTCAAGGAGCTGAACATGATTATTAAAGGCGATGTGGACGGTTCTGTAGAGGCATTAAGTGACTCATTACAAAAGTTATCAACTGATGAAATTGCAGTAAATGTGGTGCTGAAAGCGGTTGGGCAAATTAAAGAAAGCGATGTATTGCTGGCAACAGCATCAGACGCTATCATTGTCGGCTTTAACGTAAGGCCGTCTGCGCAGGCTGCAAAACTTGCAGAAACAGAAGGCGTTGAAATAAAAACATACTCCATTATATATAACGCCATTGAAGAAGTGAAGAGCGCTATGGAGGGT
>JANRKT010000004.1:0-19960 GCA_033763355.1 Chitinophagaceae bacterium
CACTTTCCAGTTATCAGGCAATGCTGCATATATTTCCTGCAAACTTTCTAATGTGTTTTGAAATGCCTTTCTGAAATTCAATTGACCGGGGAAACAACTACCATCGCTTAACCAAACAGTTAAAGCTTCAGAACCCAATTCAACCCCATGTCTGATCACTTCAATGTTATGTTCGATAGCCTGTTTACGGATTGACTTATTTACATTTTGTAAAGAGCCAAACTTATAACTCAGTTCCTGGTGTTTCTGATCCTGGAATGTGTTAGAGTTGACTGCATCAAACCGCAAACCCAGTTGTGCTGCTAATGCTTTTATTGATGCATAATTTTCCGGAATATCCCAAGGTATATGTAATGATATAGCTCCGCTGCTTTGGTTCAATGCATGCAGTAAACCCACATCTTCCATTTTTTCTTCCAAATTGCCCGGCTCACCGGCGCCTGAAAACCTTCCAAACCTTGTTCCTCCTGTGCCCAAAGCCCAGCTTGGTATAGCCACCTGGAAGTCTATCAGTTTTTGCAAGACTGCATTGACATCTTTCAAATCAGCCGCAACAAATTCAAATTTCCTCTTATGATCAGCCAGTGCAGCCTGGTTATGTTCCTGTATTTTATATTTTTCAATTTGCATAACAAAACGTTTATAACATGTCAGACGGGGACCGTCAGACTTGTTAGGATAAATAAAAAACTTCTTTCAATAGCATATTCACAGGAGAGTTATCTTCATTTGTTTCCATAATGTCTTTCATATAAGCCCACCATTTCTTCATCACCGGATGTTTGGCTAATTCATCCAGTTTGGTTTTATCATCAATTGTAAGATAACCGAATAAAACATTGGTTTCTTCATCGAGGAAAATGGAATAATCTTTTATACCTGCCTCTTTCAGCAATGTTCCTAACTCAGGCCATAAAGCATCGTGTCTTTTTCTATATTCTGCTTCGTAGCCTTTAAACAATTTCATTTTAAAACCAACTCTTTGCATAGTATCATCAAAATCCTTAAAATCTATCCAAAATCCAGGTTCAGACAATCACCTCACAAACCCTGCAGCCACTCCCCCATCCACGTTCAGTACATTACCTGTTGACTTACTTAATAAACCTCCTGTAAAAGCAAAACATGCATTGGCAATATCTTCCGGTGTAATGATCTCGTTGAGTAATGTGCGCTTTGCATAATAATCAGGCAATTCCTCAACAGTTATTCCATACGCTTTTGCCCTTCCTTCAGCCCAGCCGCCGCTCCATATATTGCTTCCTGAAATTACAGCATCCGGGTTTACTACATTCACCCGTATTTTGTCTTTACCCAATTCAGCAGCATTCAATCTTGATAAATGCAATTGTGCTGCTTTAGCCGACCCATAACCCGCATTGTTTGGTCCGCTGACCAATGCATTTTTACTTACGATATTCAATACATCACCACCCATATCCTGTTTGCGCATGATGTCAACCGATTTTTGTGTAACCACGAACTGGCCTTTTACCAATACATCATACAGCAGGTCCCAATCCTTTTCGGTATGTTCTTCTATTGGTTTGGAGATAGAAAGACCGGCATTGTTTACAATAATATCCACACCACCAAAAGCAAGGGCTGCTGTTTGAAGGGTTTGTTCAATTGTATCTCCTTTGGTTACATCGAGTACATCGGCAGCGAATACATCTTTGCCAAACGATGTCTGAAATTCTTTCTTCGCTTCTTCAAGTCTTTCTGCATTCATATCATTTAATATTACACAAGCCCCTTCCTCTGCAAACTTTTTAGCAATAGCTTTGCCAATACCACCGGCGCTGCCAGTTACCAATGCAATTCTTCCGCTCAGGGCTTTTGGCTTTGGCATACGTTGCAGCTTGGCTTCCTCCAATAACCAGTATTCAATATTAAATGCTTCCTGCCTTGGCAATGATGTGTATTCACTTACAGCTTCAGCACCACGCATTACATTAATCGCATTGATATAAAATTCTGCAGCAACCCTTGCGGTTTGTTTATCTTTTGCAAAAGTGAACATGCCTACACCGGGATAAAGAATCACAACCGGGTTAGCATCCCGCATAGCAGGACTATTGGGATGCTTGCAGGTATTATAATAGTCTGCATACATTTTCCGGTAATCAGCAAACAGCGGTGCAATCTTTTCTTTAACTGCACTGGTATTGGAAATATCTTCACCCGCTGTTAGATTTAAAACAAGCGGAGAAATTTTTGTTCTCAGGAAATGATCCGGGCAACTCGTTCCTAAAGGAGCCAATTTATCCAAATCATTTGAATTTACAAATTGCAATACCCGGTCATCATCAGTAAAGTGGCCGATCATACCAGCCCCCCTGCCCCCCGAAGGGGGGTTCTTCGAAAGATCACTATTGGAACAAAAACCTCTAAGTGTCGGTGCAAGTTGCGCCGCCTTCTTTAATCTTTCTTCTTTGGGTAATGATTGAATCTTCTGTCCGCCAAAAATCGGCCCTTTCTTTCCATAATTATCTTCTAAATATTGTGCACAACGTTCAATCACTTCGAGTGTATTCATGTAACTTTCATAAGCTGTATCGCCCCAGGTAAACAAACCATGCGAACCCAACATGATACCCCGAATACCGGGATTCTCATCCAGACATTGCTTTAATTGCAATCCCAGATCAAATCCGGGTTTTTGCCATTTTACCCAACCAATGGTACCGCCGAATAATTCTTTGGTAATGCGTTCACCATCTTTGGCAGCAGCAATAGCAATAGCGGCGTCAGGATGCAAATGATCAATATGTTTAAAAAGCAGGAAACCGTGCAGCGGTGTGTCAATAGAAGGAGCTTTGGATGAAAGATCGTAGATACAATGGTTGAAAAGTTCTACCATTTCATCTTCATGCTCAATACCGCGATAAATATTTTTAAGACTGCGCAGACGATCTGTATATAAAGCAGCAAGACCGCTTCTCTTCATCGTGCCCAGATCACCGCCACTTCCTTTTACCCACATCACTTCAGTTTCTTTTCCGGTCAGCGGATCTTTGGCTAACGCTTTACAGGAAGTATTACCACCGCCATAGTTGGTAAGACGCAGATCTGCACCCAACAAATTAGAACGGTACACCAATAAAGCTACTTCATCGCCAGCCATTGCTGCTGCTTTTGATTCATCCCACAGGTAGCTTACATGTTTAAAGGTTGTTGTTGCCGTACTCATAAATTTCATTTTATAGGCTCAATAAAGTTCTGAACGTACAAGTGTGCGACCCCGCATCGGCAGGGCAGGCCCAACGGAAGATTCATAGATATTCTCCGGCCGAACACACAACACTCAAATTTCAATTCGATATATACATATTCATTTTTAATGTTAGTTACTCTCCGCCAATTGGCGGGGCTGGGTTCACTTCAGCGAATTTCCATAACCCACCAGCAATACCGATAACAGGATAACAACAATACCCGCTATGATTGTTGTAATTGTTTTCTTATTCACGCCCTTCCATTCTTTTAAAATCAGCCCCCACATGTTGGCCACTAAAATGATAAACGCCATGTGCAGTATCCACGAACTGGGACCATTGCCCAATTTGCTTTCGCCCATTCCGTAAAAGAAAAACTGTAGAAACCAGGTAGTGCCGGCCAGCGCTGCAAAAAGATAATTAGAAGCTAATAGAGTTTTCTTATTGGTATAATCACCAAATGTTTTGTTGCGGGCATTCAGGATCATGCACCAGATAAAGTTGGTAGTAAGACCTCCCCACAAAAGCACCACGTAAATAACATTATTCCGATATAAAAATTCTCCTTCACCGGGATTCGCTGCTACCCATGCATCATTGGCCACGGTAGCCATTGACTGGCCGGCTTCCAATCCAAAATTGAAACAGGCGCTGAGCACACCGGATACAATGGAAACAAACATACCAAGACCAAACTTGTATTCAGCCTTTACTTCCATACCATGCGGATCAGTAGCTGCAGCATTCAATTGCTTTTCCTTCATCATCCCCGCTTTTCCGCAAATGATGATCCCTAAAATACAAACCAGCAAACCTGCCAGCACCGTCAATCCCCAGTTGGAACTTATCATTGCACTGAATGTGTCCTTACCTGCAACAGGAGAAAAATTATAATAGATGGAAGGAATCAATGCGCCAAATACCATGCATAAACCAAGAATGATGCTGCTGCCCAGAGACACCCCCAGGTAGCGAACACCCAGGCCATAGGTCAATCCGCCAATGCCCCACAACAATCCAAAAAGATAAGTGATACCCAATGTGGAAAATTCAGTTCCGCTGATGATATCCGCAAAACCAGGAATGGTGAGCCAGGCAGCTATGGGTGGCACAACCAACCAGGAAAATAAACCTCCTGCGATCCAATAGCTTTCCCAATGCCAGCCTTTTACTTTTTTGTAAGGGATATAGAAACTGCCGGAAGCAAAGCCTCCGATAAAGTGAAAGATAACTCCTAATATGACCTGCATGCCCGTTGTTATTTTTATTCAATATAGCAAGTGAAGTTCAAAACTAAATCAGACCGGTTTAATAACTGTCATGTACTGTCCTTAGAAAAACCCTTTTGGCAACCAATGTTTAGGGGTACAAGGGTTTAATAAATATTCAGGTCCAGATACGCATTCCTGAATTTTCCTTCCGGATCATACTTTTTTATCAACTGCAAAAAATCCGGCAATTTTTCATACCGTGAATGTAAAACGGAAGGAGCTATGGTAAATAATTTGCCCCAATGCGGACGGGGATTATAAGGAGCAAGCTCCGCTTCAATCATGGGCAATAATTTGCTGACCTCCGTCCAGTTTTGTTTCCATGTAAAATGAATAGCCACACAAGCCTGTTTGTAACATGGGCTCATCCACAGGTTATCGGCATCAATGGTGCGGATCTCCGTTATCATTAACTGGGGAAATATCTGGTCCCCTTTTTTCTCAAGGGCCAATATTGCTTCAAGGGCATTTTGGTGCGATACAAAATATTCAGATTGCAACTCTTCGCCGCTGCTGGGTGTAAATCCCATTTTGAAATGAGGCAACCGTTCATACCAGGGGCCTGCAACACCCATTTGTTCTGTGCAGTTTTCGGCAGAAAGCCTTGTAATAGGATGAAGGTTTTGGATGGCAGTTCTTGCACCATAAAAATCAGCGCCAAGATCTTTTGTATCCGGTTCTATCCGGCGTTTTATCCAAACCTGGCTAATCTTTTGACTTTGCCAATCGGTAAAAAGACTTACGCTGTAACCACTTGACATAATGGCGTCAAAATTTTCTTTCAGCGATTGCAAAGGAAGCTCCTGAAACAAATCCTGCCTCACCTGGTAAGTCTTTTGCATGTCAAGCGTCACTTTTGTTACAATACCCAACGCACCCAAATTCACAACAGCCCCGTTGAAATTTTCTCCATCTTTATCCCGGCTTAGATTAATCAGTTCTCCATTAGCGGCAACAAACTCCAGGCCCGCCACTGCCGACGCCAGGTTTCCGTTTTTAACACCCGATCCATGTGTAGCTGTGGCACAGGCCCCTGCTACTGATATATGCGGCAAAGAAGCAAGATTGTGCAACGCATACCCATTTTGATGAAGTTGAGGTGCAAAGTCGCCATATCTGGCCCCCGCTTCAACGGTTATTTTGTTTGCCTGTTCGTCAATAGCAATTACTTTATTAAGACGTTTAGTTGAAATTTGATTTAGAGGACTATCGGCAATATCATTGAAACAATGTCGGGAGCCGAGTGCCTTCTGCCTGTCCAATTTTTTTACAAGCGCCTGCACTTCTTCTGCAGTTTTGGGCTCGTGAAGGTTCTTCGCTTTGTATTGATAGTTTCCCGCCCAATTTTTGCGGACTGTTTCTGGCTGTTGTTGCTCATTGCAGGAAATGAAAGGCGATAACAGGCCGCCTGCTGCAATAATTGATGACGTTTTTATAAAGGTTTTTCTTTTCATAAATCAAATCTTAAATATTGATGTGTTATGCCAGTCAGACAGGCACATTTGCAAAAAGCATTAAAAGATATGATTTTGTTCTTAGTTAAAAAAGAAACTCAGGGTTCATCAATTCACCGCTGAAAAACCTCCGGATATTTTCTTATAAAATAAACCGGTGTACAACTCCAGGCATGACAATAACTATTCACCGGAAAAAAATTATACGGAGATAAAAAATCATCCTTCGGATCATACACTTCCCAGAATGTATCTGCTCCCTTGCTGACCATGCCTCCCCAATAACTGACCAAAAGATCTTTTGCCTCCTGTTTCATATCACATTGAAGCATGGCTTCAATAACATAATGATATAGGTAAGGTGCCCCGGGATAAACTACATTCTGTATGGATGAAAGATTTTTCAAAGCTTTTGCCCCTTCTGCTTTTGTGGCCACTCCACTCAGCACCATCCATGCCTGTGAAGCATACGATACCTGTTTATCCTTTCCGCTTATAAATACACCAGTTGTTTTATCATAAAGATTTTTATGCGTTGCCGCTGTCATTTTCTTAATTAATCCCGGCAGATCGGCTACTTCATTTTCCTTACTCAGCATTTTCGCCAGTTCATAAGTGTTTTTATAGGCCCAGATAACCACTCCCTGTAATGCTGCCTGTTTATCTAATCCGTTTCGCCAATCAAAAAACAACCACCATTCTTTGTTAGCCTTTTCATAATCGAGCATTCCATCGGCGCCAAGATATTTCTTGGGAATTTCTAATTGTCTTTTAATAAGAGGCCACAGGTCAATGGCTGTTTCCTTATCTCCTGTTGCCTGTACATAATCTTTAACCGCTACATTATAGATCAGTGCATAGTCAAATAGCGGATTAATTTGCGGATGTGGTTTTGGCCGTTCAAATACATTGGAAGGCGCCACACCATCTTCATAGCTTAATCCTGCCAGCAGGTACAGGCAATGTTTCGTTAGCTCATGATTTTTAAATGAATAAATATTTGCCAGTGATTCCAAATACAAGTCACCTATCCATAATCTCCTGTCCCGTTTTGGCCCATCTTCATACACCGTCTGCATACATTCTTTCAGGGTTGTCAAACCAATCCTGTCAATATCTGCAATCATCTTATTGGTTGTTGTGGCAAGCGGCGCCGGTACAGTATTTACAGAAGTATAAGCTTTGAAAGAAAGATCGCTGATGCGGAAATCAGAATAGCGGGAACTGCCAAGCAACTCCATTTTTACATAGCGAAAAGCAATCCTTCGGGGAATAGTAATGGTAGATGGTACATCCGAAACAGTAATGATTTCATCCTGCAGCCATGCACGGCTTAAACCACCGGGATAAGGATCAAATGGCGTGGCTAATTCGGACGGTACTTCACCAAAAGTAAATTTTATACGGATTGGTGCGTCTGTGGCTCTTCCAAAATCTTCGAGGCTAAAACTAAAATAGCCGGTAAGGTGTTCGCCAAAATCTACAACAACACCTGATTGTTTTTTGAATGATTTGCTGTAGAGTGTATCAACGGGGTCAGATTTTACCGCTTTCCAATGTTGAAATACAGCCTCATCTTTCACAAGAGAAACAAGTGATACCGGATGCTTTATACTTTCGATTAATTTGGGTTGGGTTTGTTCGGCTTTTTGCAGCCAGCCGTATCGCTGATCTTTATATACGTCCTGTGCTTTTACAAAAAAAGGCGCAAACAATGTTGTTACTAATATGACAAACATTACACTCCGGAAGCTTTTTCCATGCCCATCCCCTACTTTTTTAAATGGGATAGAAAACCTGCGGGATGTAAAATTGCTGAAGAAGCAAAAGATAACGCTTAATATGGCCTGCATTCATTAATATTTTAGTTGATATTATCTTAAAATTAAACTTCAAAAAAATAATAACCATCATGCTCTGTCTTAAAGATGATTGAAGGGCAAATACAGCATACCCCGATAGCAAATAAACCTATCCTGAATGATGAATACTGCATTTTTTTTCTTTAACCTGCTTTTTAATTAACTCTGAAATGATACTTCCCCGAACCAATAGTAAACATAGCAAAGCCCTCCTTAATTTTTATGTTCTCTTTGCCGGATAACCTGCCATTTTTATAAATAACAGATGAAACTTTTGCCGGCAAATATACCGTCGCTTTAGTATTAACAGGTATCTCCGCCTGCAAAAAAAATTCATCACTGCTTTTCTTCCACTCTGTTCTTATCCATCCATAAGGAGAATGAAAACTCCCTTTTGCCGAAGTAATATCGCCAACCGGCTGCGGACGAATTTTTACATGCCGGTAAGCAATTGAATTTTCTTCCTGTGAAATACCGGCCAGCCCGCTGTAAAACCATTCCATGATATGACCAAGCATCAGGTGATTGTTGGAAACATTTTCCAATGCAGGCCATGATTCAGTTAATGCTGTGGCGCCTTTCTTTAATTGATAACCATAACCTGCTACATCATCACGATTGTTCATATCATAAATTAATTGCGATGCGCCGCCTTCATCCAAAGCCTGTATTAAAAAATGAAAACCCACATCACCGGCGGTCAGTGCTTTGTTATTTTTATAAATTGAATCAACCAAATTTTTTAGAACAGCCTTTTTGTTCGCATCATCAACCAAACCAACACACAAGGGCATTGCCATTGCAGTTTGACTGCCCGTTGAATATACTTTCGTTATGTCATTAAAAAACTTTTTATTGAATGCCCGTTTAATGTTCGCAGCCTGTTGTGTAAATGCAGCCGCATCATTTTTATAATTGAGTATAGTTGCCATTTTGCTTAACAACAATACATCATAATAATAAATAGCAGTTGCTGTTACCGCTTTAGGAGTAAGCTGCGCTTCACCAGGAAATTTGGGCCCATAATCGTACCAGTCGCCAAGCCCATGCGACAAAATATGATGATCTGATTTGCTTTCAAGATAAGCAAGGTATTTTTTCATCATGTTGTATGCATTATGCATGGTAGCTGTATCGCCATACCATTGATACAACAACCACGGAAGAATTACAGCAGCACTGCCCCATTCAGGAGAATCACGAAAACCACCGCCAAACACAACCAGTTCAGGTGCAATATCCGGCACCAGGCCATTGCGCAATTGCGCATCCATCATATCATGCACCAACTGGCGATACAATAATTGTATTTTAAAATTGTATTGAATGGAATTGCCCATGAGATATGTTTGTTCCATCCAACCCAACTTCTCCCGGTGCGGACAATCGGTAACCACACTTTGCAAATTGCTTTTGATTGCCCAGTTAATCAACATATAAATTTTATTAAACAGCTGATTGCTGCATTCAAACGACCCGGCAGAAAAACTGCTGTTGCGTGTATGCAAAAAATTCAATTGCAATAATTGTGTTTGATTACTCTTTGCTTCATCTGCAGGCATTGCGCCTTTTACCCATATGTAACGAAAACCATAATAACTGAAACGGGGCCGCCAGGTTTCAATGCCATCACCTTTTAATATGTATGTAAAATAATAGGGCTTGCCGGATGCATTTTGATTAGGCATATTAGCAGAATCAATCAATTCAGCAGGCACGAGCTTTATCGTGTCTCCTTTATTGCCTTTTACTTGCAGTGAAACAATACCTGAAGCATTCTGGCCAAAATCATACAAATAACCATTGCCAACCTGTTGTATCTTTTTTACATGGATTGTATCCATTACCGCAACAGGATAATCTGTTTCAGGCAGTAACTTTATGCCGGAGGATGCAGTTGTAATCAAAGCGGTTTTCCATTGTGTGTCGTTGAAGTTTGCGCTGCTCCATCCGCTTTGTTCCTTTGTTGCATTATAATCTTCGCCTCCATAAATGCTGCTATATGTAATGGGCGATGCAGTTGTTTTCCAGCTTGCATCAGATACAATATTGTCAATGCTGTCATCTGTGTAACGCACCATAATTTTGCAGATCATTTTTGGTGCACCAAATGCAACCAGCAGCTTTACATATCTTTCTTTATTCACGTTATAAAAACCATTGCCCACTGTAAAACCGATAGCATTGCTGCCTTCCTGCAACATGCTTGTAATATCATATGTGTTGTATAAAATCGTTTTGTCATAATAAGTCCAGCCTGGTGATAAAAAACTATTACCCACTTTATTGCCGTTCACTTCCATTTCATACTGACCAACACCTGTAACAAAAGCCAAGGCCTGTTGTATTTTTTTATTTGCCGGAAATGTTTTCCTGAAATAGGGCACGGTCATGCGCTGCAATGCTTTATTGCCTGTACCATTGATGTTTTCTGCACCGGGTGCCAGGCGCATGCTGTCAGGGAAATGTTCATATTCTATCCACCTGGCTCCGGTCCAATCTTTTTTATCAAACAGGCCTGTTATGAAATACTGAACAGGACTCCAGGCTGATACTTTTTTTTGCTTATTCCATACCCTTACCCGCCAATAATAAGTAGTGCCCGGCGAAAGTTTTTTTCCTCTATAACCTACGGCAACACTTTCATTACTGTTTACCATGGATGAATTCCATACATCGTAATTACCTGCTTTTAATTTATTTTCCGTAGAAGAAATCACCAACTGGTATACCGTCTGCACCTGGTTATTTTCATCCGATTCCATTTCCCACCCAAAGAATATTTCCTGCAGGCCAACACCGGTTGGGTTCAATCTTCCTTCACAAGTTGCCCTTGATATCCTAATGGCTTGTTCATCAGCTTTTGCCTTAAAAAATGATAACCCGGCGATCAGCGCCAATACAATTTTCCAATATTTGCTGCTCATGAAACTTATATGCTTATTACTTTTTAAAATAATTACCGGCAGTAACCAAAAACAAACATATCAATTAAATAATCATCCTTACTTCAAAACAATATAGCCAATTCCTGCTTCCCGTTTACCGGAATTTTGAATGAAAGCACTCCGGTTTTTGGTTTATTAATAAAATGACCCGCAACAGAACCAGGAATGTCCCTCAGTCCAGATCACTTACAATTATCATGTCTAAAGAAATGTCTTACAGTTTGAATTTCGGGCCGGCGTATTATTTTTTAAGATTATTGAAAAAAAATCCCTCCTGATAAACTCAGGAAGGATATAAAGAGATGATCTGTGCCAATGATTGATAATTCTATTTCAATTTGCCCACCTGCTCATTATAATACTTTATCTCTTCCATTACTGATCGCAGGTTACCACCGGGCTCCGTTGAATCTCTTTCTATATAAATATTACCCCTGAAATTTTGCTTCTTCAGCTCTTCAAAAATTTCTGGAAACTTCACCACACCTGTTCCCACTACCACATCTTTTAAATTGGGATCATTATAGGCTGCGATATCCTTTAGATGAATACCGATGATATGCCCGCTTAGTTTCTTTACAGCATCAAGGGGATCAATGCCACTCTTGGGCCAGTGACCCAAATCGGCACATACGGCAAAATTGGGATGATCTTTCAATGCCATCAATGTCGTATCCGGGTTCCAGTAATTGCTTACACCTTTCCAGTGTTCATGTATGGCTACTTTCATACCATAAGCCCCGGCAAGGCTATCAATACTGTCCCACATATTTAGTGGAGGTTCGGTGGTTACAAATTTTACGCCGAGCAGTTTGGCTATTTCAAACTGTTTTATCCATGACTTTAACGTTGTATCGCCAACGATATAAATAGATTCAACAGTCAATCCTTTTGCAGCAATCATCGCTTTTAATTTTTCAATACCAGCAGGTGATAATTGCAGTATCATAGAATCTTTGAGGTCAGGCCCGGCCCTGTGAAATGTATTTGGCTCAATGTATTTCAAACCTGAGCTGTCCACCCTGTTTAATGACTCAGGAAAATTTACATCATGAAATGTCCAGAGCGCCACGCCGAATTTCCAGTCTTTAGCAGGATCAGCCGATGAAGTGGCTGAATCCTTATTGTTATCCGTTTGCTGACTATTATTGCAGGCTGCGAATAGTGACGCAATACATATCAGCAAAGCAATTGTCTTTTTCATTTTCTTTTTGTTTGGTAATTTATTATTTGCTTAATAAAAGAACCTGGAATTTTTTACGACCGGGCAATGGTACTGGCATTCCACACGGAATCTTTCGGGTTTATACATTTTACTATCCTTATTTTATCAAACCATGCATGGTAAGCCAATCAGTAAACCTATCCATCCATGAGTCAACAGGCAGATTTTGCTTTTTCGTTCCGAAACCATGCTTGCCTTTTTCATACATATGCAACTCTGCAGATTGGTTTGCTTCAAGCCATTTCCGGTAAATATTTACACTATGCATGGCAAAGCCCAAATCATCATCGCTGGCACAGGCAATAAAAATGGGTGTCTTAACTGAAGGAACCGCTGATCCGATGATTGCTTTTTCATACGGATAAACCGGGGCTACAAAATTCGGGCGGTTTTCATCTGTTGCGCTGTATACTACTGACATGGTTAATGTTCCACCTGCAGAAAAACCCATAAACCCGATCTTATTGGGATCAATGCGATAGTCTGCTGTATGCTGACGAACGTACTTAACTGCTGTCAATCCATCCTCCAGGGCAAGTGGTATCAACGGTGCATTGATTGAATCCAGCCTTTTGAAGTTCTTTGTCGCCATTAAAGTTCCTATACTATTTTCCGGATGTGCAGGATCCTCATGCACCAACCTGTATTTCAGCACAAAAGCAGTAATTCCTTTTGCATTTAAACGTTTTGCAACTTCAACACCTTCCAGGTCATAAGCAAGTGCATGAAAAGCGCCACCCGGTGCAACAATAACGGCAGTACCATTTGGGTTTAACGGCCGATACACAACCATTGAGGGTTTTGATACATCGAAAAGTATCCTGCCAATATCCACTTTTATTTCTCTTTCATCCCAGTTCCAGTTTTCTGAACCAGGCGCTGTTCCTTTGTATAAATGGATCACACTATCCTGTGCCTGCAATAACGATGCTGCACCAGAAAGCAGGACAATCAATATAAAATTTTGCATTTGAATTTATTTACACTAACAAACTAATCATTTTTTAGAAAAAATCGTTACTGGCCCTAACAAACCAGACGGTAACAATTTTGAATTAGCCTGATAAAAAGGCATTGTTGTAAATGTAATTTTATTGGTAACCCCTGGTTGTACATCTCCGATTAAGCGATTTACCCAAAGATTGGTAACACTTATTTCAATTTTATTATCGCCTGCTTTTAAGAGACCTGTTGCATTTATCCTGAATGGCTTTTTCCATACAACGCCCAATGGCTTTCCATTCACTTTTATTTCAGCAATATTTTTTACATCACCAAGATCAATCCACAGTTCAGCGCCTTTTACAAACCAGCTTGCCGGTGCATTAATTGTTTTAAGATAAGTAGCCGTGCCTGAAAAATATTTTACACCGTTATCTGTATGCTCACTCCATGATTTCAGTTCATTCATTTTAACCGAAGAAGGCGCCCCACGGTCTTGTTGAAAATTGATATTCCATTCGCCGGTAATAGTTGCTAATTGCTTTTCTACCGTAGCAGGTTTTGTATAAGCTGTAACTGTTGTCTTGTTTTTTTCCGAAAGAATCCCTTTGGAAAAGACGATGAAATAAGCTTCCCATGAGTCAAATCTGAGAGGTATGATTGTCCGCCCGTCTTTGATCTGCCAGGACAGTTTTTCTGTTTTACCTGTTTGCGGATGCCACAATTCAGGAACTTTGCCACTTACCCTAAAACTGATCTCGGCCTCGTTTGAGTTTTCACTTCGATTATCTAACCAATAAATATCTGCATTAGCTGTTTTACGATGCACATATAAAATCTTAGCTTTTGCATTTTGAATGATAACATCTTCCTGCACTCCCAGGCCCCTAAGCAGTTCGGTGAAGTTATGCGTTTCAAGACCTGAATTTTTTCCCCAGATCTCATTTACTATTGCCTGGAATTCTTCATGGTTATCACTCATGCTTGGCGATTTTTCTGGCTTGATTCCTGCAATCTTTGCTCCTGCATTTACCAATTCTTTTATCTTTCTTAATACTGGTAAAGTCATTTTCTTAGCGCTTTCATCTAATACCAAAAGGCTGTAAGCTGCACCACTGGGCGCAATAATTTTTCCGTTTTTAACCTGCATGGTTTGTAATGCTGATGAATTGCAAAAATCAAATTCATATCCGGCAATAACCGGTAATTTTTCCTTGAACTGCCAGGTGATATTGGTGTTTTCCCCATACAAGTAAAGCACATCAGCTACAAATTTTCCCTGTTGCAGCATATAACTGCTTCTTCCCAGGTAATCCATCCAGGCTTTTGCCCCCGCACCCGACCATGTTTCCTGCCTTGTAAAATATTGCCCGAATGGTCCGAGTGAAAATCCTGGCTTTTTATCATCCAATGGCTGATGAACGGAAGTGTGAATAACAAAACGATTCAAGCCTGAAGCCATTTCTAAATCGGCAGTACGTTTTAATTTTTCCGGATGAAAACTAAAGGCATTCATAATAGATGTCATAGATTCTGCCGCTACAATATCTTTTCCATAAATATGCGCAACTGAAGCTGATTCTCTGATATCGGCTTCGCTGCGGACTTCTTCATTAGCCCCGCCTGCCAAGCTGCCCGGTGTCCACATGGCTGACATGGGAATATCTGCATTGCGTTTTACGTCCATGCCATCGGCCAGGTAAATCCGCTTGTCTTCATGTGATTCAGTATAACGTTTCATACCTCGTTTGTGCAGTTCTTCACCAATTACATCATAATGACTTTCGGCAATCAGTTCTCCAATAGTTTTTCGGAAATCCCACAAGAATTGTTCACTTGCCTGGAAGCTTTTTACAATGCGCCCCGTCAATACAGGAATCCAGTTTTTAATATCATAACCCCGTCTTTTGAAAAACTCTTCGGGAAATGTTTTTGTCCATGTCATGTGGCCTGCTTCATAGCTATCCAATATCATATATTGCAGGCCTTTGTTGCCCATCATGCCGCCTGTGGCATCTTTATACATATCGAGATAGGTATTGATGTATTTTTTTACGGCTTCTTTATCTAATTTATCAACCTCCAAACCTGTTGCTTCCGGTGATGCAGGATGGTTTTGACGGCCTGTAAGTGAATATCCGAAACGAATAATCACCCAGTCACCCTGCCCACCTGATGGGGGTGTCCATTCTAAACTGCCATCGGCTTTCATTTTTGAAGTGAGATCAATTACTCCTTCTGAAGGAATAACATCAGCGTTTGACGGCTTAAAAGATTTGTTATCTTCTTTCCAGGGAGTGAACCCTGCTTTGTCTTCAAATTGGTCAATGCGGTCAGTATTATGCAAAACTATTTCAGCCACATCTATTCCCTTGGGCTTTGCTTCCCCTTGCGGAACACCTGCCATCGCTGCAAACATATTCATCTCAGGCGGCAGGGTTTTAAATGTAAACCTGAAGTACCTGGCAGTTACTGGCGGTATATTTACCGTATTCTGCGGCACTATACTTCCCGAAACAGCAACAACTTCTTTGAAGGTCACACCATCATCGCTTACTTTCAAAGCCCTGTTAAGCGGGCCACCATTAAAATCTTCCAATGCAGTATGACTTGCGCCAACAATCGAAAAGGCTTTAAAGGTTTGAGCTGTTTCAAATTCGTATTGAATCCACATATCTTCACCAACCGCTACAGGAGGTAAAAAATTGGTCGTATTTAAGTTTCCATCAGTTAAATCTTTTAAGTTAAAGCTGCCACCACTTGAACTGACTTTGGGGTTCAATTCGGTGAAAACTTTATCCGCAGCAGGCAAACGATAAGCGATGACCGCAGCATCACCATAGTAAGTGGGCAGTTTGCCGGTGGATTCTCCCAGCATTGTAGTCGTTGCTAATTCTACATTTTGAAATTTGCCCGTAGTTGAGAGAGGTTGGGACAACTTACCATTAAAGGCATTCCCATCGGGGACCCTCGTTTCTGTCCATACATATTTTTTCATTCCATCTTTTGGCTCCACCCAGGGCCCGCCTGTAACGCTCCATCCTGGTGAACCTGCAATTGCCATTTCAAGTCCATTTTTATCAGCCAGTTCAGTAGCGAATTTGAAAGCATCTTTCCATTCAGGAGTCATAAACACCAATTTCTTAGGAACTACTACAGGAGTAAACAAGTTGGCATCAAAATTTTGAAACCCTCCAATACCGGCACGTTTCATCCAGTCCAAATCTTTTTGAATGCCCTCTTTAGTAATATTTCCATTCATCCAATGCCACCACACACGGGGCTTGGCAGCATTGTTTGGTGTTATAAAACCTTTGTAAAGGTTATCACCTGGTGTATTGGTTGTTTGAGAAAGTGCTGCAAAAGATAAAAAAGCTGCAGCCGAAAAGACCCGAATTTTTTTCATTATGACAAGTTTGAAAGCTAAAAATACTCCTACCTGATTAACTAACTATCCTGTGCTGTCTTCCATTAAGTAATTTTTACTGGTATTTGGAAAACTTTTTCCTCTGGATGACGATTATTCGTTTTATCACAAATCAAATTGATTAAAGTCTTTATATAATCAACAGAAACTTTTTTGTATAAATGGAATATTGCAGAAACGCATCATTCAATAACATAAGCCCGACTTAGCTTTTGAATAACGGCAGAAAACTACCTGATGAATTTAAAATCATTATTTACACACGGCACCCCTCAATAATCTTTTTCAATTCTGCCGTTTCTGCTTCAGTGGGCATAGTAAGCGGCGGACGAACATCCCCGGCACTCTTACCAATCAATTTTGCACCTGCTTTTATCAGGCTTACAGCATATCCGTTCTTTTTACTGCGCAACCTGACCAATGGAATGTAAAATTCCTTTGTGATACGGGCAACAGTAACCGCATCGCCGCTGCGCAAACTTTTGTAAAATTTATTCGCCAGCTCCGGTACAAAGTTGAATGCAGCAGATGAATATGTATTAACGCCGATAGACAAATAAGCTTCCGCAATTATTTCTGCTGTGGGCACCCCGCCGATGTAAGAAAGACGTTTACCCACGGTTTTAATAATATCATTTAAATCCTGCATGTTGCCGGTACCGTCTTTCAAGCCAATTAAATTAGAACATGCGGCTGCGAGTTTCTCCACATAAGATGCGGTTAAAACACCATTACCTCTGTTATAATAAATTACCGGCAACGATGTGTTTTGTATAATCGTCTTTGCATATTCATACACACCATCCTGCGGGCATTCGGTTAAGTAAGGAGGAAAAAGCAACAATGCATCAATGCCTGCCTTCTCAGCCATCTTTGCAAAAACGATCGCTTCCGTTACACTGCGGCCTACACTGGAAATTACCGGCACACGGCCAGCAACTGTTTTGACAGAAATATTCACGATTTGCTCATATTCCTTTGCAGATAATGAAAAAAACTCTCCGGTGCCACCAGCTACAAAAACAGAAGACACAGCATGACGAACAAACCATTCAACCCTGTCCTTAAAAGTGGCGGCGTTAAAATTTCCCTGTTCATCAAAATCTGTAATGGGAAAAGAAAGTAACCCATCTTCAAGCGATGCTTTTATTTTTTCTAATTCCATAATACGTTTTTTTATGTTTTGCCAAAGAAATATTTCTGCGATGATGCTGAATTCAAATTTATACGAAACACCATTTAAATATCAAGTTACCATCGGGTAGCCATAAATTTCCAACCTGGTTGTACTTTTTGCATTTCTATTTCATCATTTCGTTTTGTAAGGCCGCATTCCAAATAATTCTCATGCAATTTTGCCAATGCAATTCTGTCGAGTTCCACCCCTAAACCTGCTCCATAAGGCACGGCCACGGCGCCATCTTCAAATTTTATTCGTCCCCCAACAATAACTTCATCAGATTGCCAGGGATAATGTGTATCTAATGCGTACTTGAAATTTGGAATTGCTGCGCCCAAATGAACCATCGCTGCCAGGGAAATACCCAAATGAGAGTTTGAGTGCATTGATAAATCCCTGCCAAATGTTTGGCAAATACTTGCCAGTTTCATAGACTCCTGCAACCCACCCCAAAAATGATGGTCAGACAAAATAATATCTTCCGAACCCAACTGAATACTTCGTGGAATATCTTCAAAAGAAGTGGTGCACATATTTGTTGCCAAAGGTGTTTTCAATGCTCCCCTTACCATAGCCATGTTTTCCTGGCCACGGCATGGGTCTTCCAAATATTCAATATAGCCCTCCATTTCTTTCCCATATTTTATTGAAGTTTCAACTGTCCAAAGCGCATTAGGATCAATCCTGATTGGTGTTTCTTCTCCAAAAGCCTCATGCAATGCTAAAACAGCTTCAACCTCCTGCCGGGGTTCAAAAACACCTGCTTTCAGTTTAATTGACCGGAAGCCAAATTCATTGCGCATTGCCTTGGCCTGTGCAACAATCTCTGCAGGGTTCAAAGCGCTTGCTTGCCTCGCCGCCGCCCAACCAGTAGCACTTGGGTCGGTTCCGAATCCTAATTCACCTCCCGCTCCTTCGTATTTATAAAAAAGATAAGCTGAGAACGGAACAACATCACGCCGGCGTCCACCCAGTAAATCAACAACAGGCCGGTTAACAATTTTGCCAATAATGTCAAGGCAGGCAACTTCGATGGCGCTGAAAATATGCACCAAAGTACGCTGATCCCACGGAGCGTCACCCCGTTCAGACTTTTTATCAACTCCAAAATTGGTAATCAGAATATCACGAATCTGGTTTAGCTGAAAGGGATCTTTTCCAATGATAAATTGCCTGCTCTTTTCTAATGCTTTATCAATATCTATATTACCCGGTATTTCGCTAATGCCACTGATATTATCATTTGTTACAAGCTCGACAACAGTACGCAATGCAAAAGGCGCATGAAGTCCAGCGGCATTGAGTAACGGGGGGTCAACCACAGCTATGGGGGTTATGTGAAATTCTTTGATTGTTGGAAATGTTTTTTTCATTTGAATATTCTCACTTAACCAATAGACGAACTTAAGTAATGCACCACTGGCGGAGAAATTATGTTAATGGCCCGGGATTAAACAACACCAGATCGTTGTGCAAACCCAGTTTATCAGTTGCTACTTTTTTAGTGCCACTGGCCACATCCAGTATTAAATGAAACAATTCCCATCCCATTTCTTCAATGGTTTTTATACCAAATGCCACAGGGCCTGCATCAAAATCAATCAGGTCGTGCCAGCGTGTACTTAGTTTTGTGTTGGAACTTACTTTCACAACCGGCACCATGTTTAATCCATACGGTGTGCCGCGGCCTGTAATAAAAACATGCATATTCATGCCCGCTGCCAGTTGCAAAGTGCCGCAAACAAAATCACTGGCGGGTGTGGCTACAAAATTTAATCCTTTCTTTTTTATTTTTTCGCCCGGCGCTACTACATCCACAATCGGGCTGCTGCCTGACTTTGCTACAGATCCCAATGCTTTTTCAACAATATTACTGAGACCTCCTCCCTTATTACCCGGCGTAGTGTTGGCACTTCTGTCAGCACTGCCCATTTGCAGATAATTATCATACCACAACATTTCCCTTTTTAATGCATTGGCAGTTTCTTCATCAACAGCCCTTGGCACTAATAAATGAATAGCATCTCTTACCTCGGTTACTTCAGAAAAAAATACAGTGCCGCCTGCACGAACAATCAAGTCTGATGCAAAGCCCGAAACAGGATTTCCCGTAAGTCCGGAAAATGCATCGCTGCCGCCGCATTGCATACCCACCACCAAATCAGATGCGGAACAAGTTGTTCTTTTACGCTGATTAAGTTTTTGCAAATGCGTTTCCGCCATCCGCATAATACCTTCCACCATATCCCCAAAACCTTCAAAGGCTTCGTCCTGCAAATAGAGAATTGAATTACCAGCAGGACTTTGTCCATCGGGCAATAATCTTTCAGGCCGCAGTTTTTCGCAGCCTAAACCGATAATCATGATCTCGCCGCCAAAGTTTGGGTTTTGTGCAATATGTTTTATAGTACGTATAGGAACAATAGCCCCCGG
>JANRKT010000005.1:0-8711 GCA_033763355.1 Chitinophagaceae bacterium
TCCCTGTGACAAAGGTTGCAACAAAGAATTAGTTGACCCAAGCCTTTCTCAATTAATTCATAACCTTACGGGATTATTGACATACATGATAGTTCCCGTCTGTTTATTGATTCTTGGCATTTTAGCCAGAAAATGGACAAATGGAAAGTACGTATCTAACTCGGGCATCGCCTGTGGCCTCACCGCTATTCTGTTTGTTGGCATTTTATCATCTGACATGCATTCAAAAGTTGTGGGACTCTACCAACGAATTATTGAAGGTTCAGTACTTGTTTGGATAGTTGTATGCTCTTTTTATCTTAGAACGCTGAAGAGCAGCAGCCAACAGGGGAAAAGCAACCCAACAGCAGCACCCTGAATGCCGCAACGGTCTTCAACACACCTTTGACCCTATCACATGCGTTTGTACTTTTTCTTTCCGCCTGCTAAACATTATAACTTATGCCAATGAACAACACAACTACCCTTGCACCGGTAACACATTTTAAATACCTTCACACTGCACAGCGGAAACGGGGGTTCCGTCAGGCACAATATTACTGGAAAGTTTCCTCATGAAGATTAAGCTCATCTTATTTCAAATTATTGGTGCTTTGCTATTCATCAAAGCTTTGGATACAGTTAATCTTTTATTATTCGGTGTCAAAGATTTAGAAGTCTATAGGCAGTATAAATACTTTAGTCTCCATAGTGACGGCTGGACACATACGATATCGTCTGCACTATACTTTATTAGCTTTTGGGGATTTCTGGGCCTATGCGCTGGAACTGCAATCTCTTTTAAGGTGAACACGTTCAAAGGCTTGGCACATTATGTGTTATTTATTTCATTTTCATTTTGCTTTTTGACCAATTCGCTTTTTCCAAGCATTACTCAAATCTTAGATTTTAAAAGCCAGTGTTTAGAAGGTATACCAGTGTTTTACCTGATTGTTTCAATGTCATTACTCTACCTTCTTGTGGGAACATTGTTCCTTCTAATTCCGCTAAAGATTGAGTATTTACAAATATTCGAAGGAAGATCAAACAAATAATATTGCGCACAACATCGGTTCCCTACTTTGGCGAAAGTATGCGGCACAGCAAATGTGCGTAAGCGTACTTGTGCCGGCCGGGCACTATACCCCTAAGCCGATGAACATTATAACTACCCCTTGCACCGGTAACACATTTTAAATACCTTCACCCTGCACAGTGGCAACGCCGGTTCCATTAGCAGCCATTGTAAAAAGATTGACCACATCAGAAAATGGATTTAAAAATAAGACAAGAAAATAAGGACGACATCAAAGAAATTTATGAAGTAACCACTCTTGCATTCGGACAGGAAAACGAAGCGAAACTTGTTGACCTCCTGCGTGACGGTGACAGCTTTGTGCCTGAACTTTCATTGGTTGCGACAATTGACAACAAAATAGTTGGACACATTTTATTTACTAAAATCAAAATAACGGACGACAAACAAAACGAATTTGACAGTTTAGCGCTTGCACCAATGGCTGTTAAACCTGACATACAAAAAAAAGGTATTGGCGGACAATTAATCAGAGCAGGACTTGACAAAGCCAGAGAATTAAATTTCAAATCTGTTATTGTATTAGGGCACGAACATTATTATCCAAAATTTGGATTTGTGCCGGCAAATAAGTGGAATATTAAATCACCGTTTGACGTTCCAGCAAATGTATTTATGGGACTTGAACTTATGGAAGGCGGACTTAAAAATGTAAGCGGGACAGTTAAATACCCGAAAGAATTTGACACTGTATGACAAGCGAGAAAAAACTACGAACCGCTAACATAATCGTTGCCGCTATGACAGGCTTTAGCACGGTTGCTTTACCGCTGTTTGGGTTTGCGGTCTTTAAAATGTTCAGTTCTTTACCCCTGCCGGGCATTTTACCTTATGGCCGGTGAATAACACCGCTACCCCTTGCACCGGTAACACATTTTAAATACCTTCACCATGCACAGCGGCAACGCCGGTTCTGTTGGTGGCAACTTTGATACAAGTATTTAAAGTTTCATGACTGAATCGCAATCTTATATTATTGACGTTTTAAATTTAGTTCCCGACAATTCTGTTTGCTATATCCAAGCTCCCAGTATTGAAAACATGGAGTTCATAAATCTAATGAAAGAAAGCCCTTTCGAATATTTCAAGCAACTTGCCCTTAATCCTGAAAATAAAAAGATTTTAATCCGCTTAATTGAAACTGAAAACGTGGAAGATTTTTTTCACAATATTGAGATCCGATACAACAATCAATTATTATTCGAAGGTTATGACGGCATGGAGTTTGGAACAGTTTCGAAAACTTTACAACTTCCCGGTTCATTTAAAGAAAAATACATTCGAGGTTTAATGTGTGTAGTCTCTAATGAATGGTAAGGCTGCGCCCAACATATAAGATTTAAACGAAGCTTTGCGCTAGTAGTAATTACAGACAAAAGTATGTTGCGGCGCAAAGCTTTGATTGAAGTCCTTCACTGCCTTGCAGCAGGGCTGTACCGAGAGATTATCCAAATCATACTTAACTTAACAGCATGATGCCCTTTTTTAAAAAAGATTTGCTGCTGGTCCTGTTGCTTTATAGCACTGCCTTTTCTGTTATTGCACAAAGCAGCGCCCCGCAATTTAAAGTGATTGCATTTTATACTGCGAGGCATGATGCAGCACACATCAGCTTTGTGCATGAAGCCAACAAATGGTTTTCAAAAATGGGCACAAAGCATCATTTCAGTTATGATTCTACAAACAACTGGGCAAACCTCAATGCTGGTTTTCTTTCGCAGTACCAGGTAGTAGTGTTCCTTGATACCCGGCCTGAAGATGCGGGCCAGCGGCTTGCTTTTCAGCAATACATGGAGCATGGCGGCGCATGGATGGGTTTTCATTTTTCAGGTTTTGCATTAACACCTTCGGCATACCCGCAAAACTGGCACTGGTACCACAATGTATTTTTAGGTTCGGGTGAATACCTCAGCAATACATGGAGGCCCGTGCCTGCAATACTAAAAACAGAAGACAGGAAACATCCTGCAACAAAACATCTTCCGCATACATTCAAATCCTCTGCCAGTGAATGGTACCGCTGGAAGAACGACCTTACAAAGAACCCGGATATCAAAATCCTTTTATCCATCCACCCTTCAAGTTTTCCGCTGGGCACGGGCCCCAAAGCGCATGAAATATGGCACAGCGGTTATTATCCTGTATCGTGGACAAACACCAGGTACAGGATGATCTATTTCAACATGGGCCATAACGATATAGATTATGAAAACAAAACCAACAGGGAACTTTCATTTACTTTTAATAACCCGATACAGGATAAACTGATTACAGATGCCCTGCTGTGGCTCGGCGGGAAAAAATAACTTTATCAAAAGCCCTTTCTGACACGACTTATGCAAGCGGCAAGTAATGGTTTTATCGCATCACAGTAAAGCTTACATCATACCACTTACATTAAAACTGTGCTCACCCTGAAGTTATGTCGACGGAGCCCATCATATCACAATTCCGGTCAGATAACAACAGCGGTTTCATGCAAGGGTCAATGAGCTGATGCTGTGATAAAATAAAAAAGCCGGGGCAATTGCCCTGGCTTCAGGTTATTTGTAGCAAAGAAAAAATTACTGTGCCGGCTGCGCCGCTTTTTTCTTTTGCCCTTTAGGCGACACCACCATCATCATTCGTTTTCCTTCTAACTTGGGAAGGCTTTCCGGCTGGCCTACTTCGGCAAGCCTTTCGGCAAATTTCAGCAGCAGCAATTCGCCCCTTTCTTTAAACATAATGGCACGGCCCTTGAACTGCACATAGGCTTTTACCTTATTGCCATCTTTTAAAAAACTTTCTGCATGGCGTGATTTGAAATCAAAATCGTGGTCATCTGTATTGGGCGTAAAACGAATTTCCTTAACCTCTGCAGATTTGCTTTTGGCTTTCTGTTCTTTTTCTTTCTTCTTTTTATCGTAAAGAAATTTGTTGTAATCAACCACCTTGCAAACGGGCGGATCTGCCTGCGGTGAAATTTCTACAAGGTCAAGGCCCTGTTGCTGGGCAATTTTAAGCGCATCTGCGGTGGGATAAACCCCTACTTCAATATTTTCCCCAACTAACCTTACCTGCGGAACACGTATGAAATGATTGATGCGGTGTTCCGGTTCTTTGCGTGGGACAAACCTGCCCCTGTTAAAACCTCCACGGTTAAAACCCGGTTTCTGTAATGCCATAATACTTGTGCCCCGGTTCCTTTAAAAAGGGGCTTGTAACAATTTAATTTTTATAAATACCTCTGTAAAGGGCAGAGGTGAAAGTCACTAGTAAAAAAAATCAAATAACAAGAAACAAAAAATAAACAAAGAACTGTTTAAAAATAAAATCTTATTGTATTTCTTCATCATTAATTTTTATTCAGCCCTTCTCTCTTTTATTTCCTCCATCGCTTCATTTATAAACTCAGCAACATCTTTTACACCCGAATCGCCTTTACTGCGTTTGCGTACCGCAACCTTGTTTTCATTCATTTCTTTTTCTCCCACCACCAGCATGTAAGGTACTTTTGAAAGTTCAGTATCCCTTATCTTTTTGCCGATCTTCTCGTTGCGGTCGTCCACCTCTGCACGAATATCTGCATTTTTAAGTTGCCTGCAAACTGAATTGGCATAATCGAGGAACTTATCGCTGATGGGCAGCACTTTTACCTGCACCGGGGAGAGCCACAGGGGCAGTTTGCCGGCGTAATGCTCCAGTAAAAACCCGATGAAACGCTCATGGGTGCCCAGCGGGGCCCGGTGGATAATGAGCGGGGTTTCAGCATTGTTATCCTGTGTGGTAAAATGCAGTTTAAAACTCCGGCCCTGCGAAAAATCAACCTGGTTGGTGGCCAGTGTAAATTCACGGCCGATAACACTGTAAATCTGCACATCAATTTTCGGCCCGTAAAATGCCGCTTCATCCTGCACCTCCACATAAGGTATATTTGATTCCTTCAGCACATTTCTCACCATCTCTTCGGTTTCCTTCCACAACTGCGGTTCGTTTACGTATTTTATACCGAGTTTTTC
This sequence comes from Chitinophagaceae bacterium, assembly GCA_033763355.1. Classification (GTDB taxonomy): domain Bacteria; phylum Bacteroidota; class Bacteroidia; order Chitinophagales; family Chitinophagaceae; genus JANRKT01. Next base: position 5,074 of record JANRKT010000005.1, read on the forward strand.
AGGCGAGTGAAGGGAAAGCCGCATCACATATTTATCAATACCGAAAATTTTAAAGTACTTCAGGTACATGTCGTTCACCCCCCTGAATTCATCATTAAACTGCTCCTTGCTGCAATAAATGTGCGCATCATTCATGTGCAGGCAGCGCACCCTCATTAAACCAAACAATTCACCGCTTTGCTCATACCGGTAAACCGTTCCATATTCCGCAATGCGGTAAGGGAGGTCGCGGTAGCTTTTGGGTTCTGCTGCAAAAATTTTATGGTGATGGGGGCAGTTCATTGATTTGAGGTAATATTTTTCCCCATCCATCTCCATAGGCGGGTACATGCTGTCAGCATAGTAAGGCAGGTGCCCGCTGGTAATGTACATGCTTTCTTTGGCGATATGCGGGGTTACAACCCTTTTATAACCCGCTTCCATTTCTGTTTCCTTCGCCAGTTTTTCCAGTTCTTCTATAATAACAGTGCCATTGGGCAGCCACATAATGAGGCCAGGGCCCACATCATCATCCATGGTATATATGCCCAGTTCCTTCCCTAATTTGCGGTGGTCCCTTTTCTTTGCTTCTTCAAGCAATTGCAGGTATTCATCCAGTTCTTTTTGAGAGCGGAATGTGATGCCATATATCCGGGTAAGCTGTTTATTTTTTTCATCTCCTTTCCAGTAAGCTCCTGCAATACTGGTAAGTTTGATGGCTTTTATTAAACCAGTGTTGGGTATATGGGGGCCGCGGCAGAGGTCGGTAAAATTTCCCTGTGTATAAAAAGTAATCTCACCATCATTCAGGTTCTGCAACAAATCAAGTTTGTATTCATCGCCTTTTTCTGTAAAATATTTTACAGCCTCAGCTTTGGGAATTTCCTTTCTTACATAACCATTGTTTTGTTTTGCCAGTTCATTCATCTTTTTTTCCAGGGCCAGCAAATCTTCTTCAGTGATCTTTCTGTCACCAAGGTCCATGTCGTAATAAAACCCATTTTCAACCGGCGGGCCTACCCAAAACTTTACGCCGGGGAAAGCGCTTTCAACAGCTTCCGCCATCAGGTGGGCGGAAGAATGCCAGAAGGTTGATTTGCCATCCTTATCGTCCCATGTTAAAAGCTTAAGTGACGCATCATTGTTAATAGGGCGTGTTGCATCCCATACCTGGCCGTTTACATCCGCAGCCAGTACTTTTTTGGCTAACCCTTCTGAAATTGATTTTGCAATATCCAGTGCAGTGGTCCCGGGCTGGTATTCCCTTATTGCCCCGTCCGGTAAAGTTATTTTTATCATTGTCCTTTTCTTCTTCTTTTCCGTTGATTTTTAAATAAGGATTTCTTCCAAAACCTCAGGGGGCAGCCCTCATAAAAAAGTCATGTTCTGCAAACCCGCTGAGGTATAAAAGTTGTTACATGCTAAAACCCTGTTGAAGAGTGATTTAACCATTCATCAAAAGGAGTGCAAATTTAACGAAGTCTTGGGGAACAGCCACCCGAAAGCATTATAATTTGCAATTTGTAAGAATTTGGAAGGGGTGTTAATTTCACATCCTATGAAAGTATCCGGGTTACTGCTCTTTGTTTTACTGGTGTTCACAGGAGGTTCTATCTTTGCACAGGGCATTGACGGTGTGTGGCGGGGATATTTTTTTTCAGGAGGTGATTCTGTGAAGATTGTAATTGAACTGCAAACCCGCGGCAACATCATAACCGGAAAATCATACACCAGGCATTACGAACCAGGGGGACATCTTGATATAACCTGTTCAATTGAAGGAAGGATCAGCGGAGACAGCATCACGTTCAGGGAAAAGAAAGTTATTGAGATGAAACCCTACTTCAAAAACACTAACTGCCTTCAGCAATTTTCGCTAACACTGCTTGTGGCGCCAGACAGGAAAAGATCAATGACCGGTAACTGGAAAGGAACCGCTGCTTATTGCGGAAAAGGAAAAGCGTATTTTACCGAACGAAAAAGCAGGGAAAGCAATTACCCTTAGCAAAATGAAAAAAGCATATACTACATTTTTACTCTTTGTTTTACTTACCGTTGTTTCATCTTCCGTTGAAGCGCAAAACCTCAATGGCCAGTGGAGGGGCGGGTTCATCAGCGCCGGCGGTTACCTTGACCGTGAAACAGAATATGTACTTGACCTTGAAATAAACGGCAAACAGATAGGCGGGTTTTCTTACACTTATTTTATTATTAATGGCAAACGTTGTTATGTGATATGCAGGCTGAAAGGTGTTTATGATAAGGCAAGCAAATCTGTAACTGTAACCGAATTTGAAAAAGTAAAATCCAATACACCGCCCGATTTCAGGGATTGTTTCCAGACCCATATGCTTACTTTTTTTAAAACCGGGGAAAACGAACAACTGAAGGGCACATGGAAACCGGCAACACCCAAAGACAATTGCGGTATTGGCGAAACAGAACTGGAAAGAAAAGTGCTGGTAAAAATAACGCCGCCCAAAACCAACAGTCAGACTTCTGTTGCGCAAAACAAGAACAATGTTAAACCGCCCGTTACTGCAAAAACCAATCCGCCGGTAACCAAACAGAACAATACGACACCCCAAAAAAATAACAATACTGCCAAAAACAATACCACCACAAACAAAACCACTAAGCCTGATGTAGCCAAAAACAACAACTCCGCCAGCAAACAAATCAAAACAGAAAAACCTGCTACTATCGAAAAAACGCTACCAGAAATTGAAAAACCCAAAGGGCCACCCACCATTAAAAGTTCCGTTATAAGAGGATTTGAGAACCGGGGTAAGCAGGTCATCAAAACCATTGAGGTAGATTCAGCAACTTTCAGGGTTGATTTGTACGACAATGGCCAGATTGACGGCGACACCGTTTCTCTTTTCTTCAACGGGTCACTTATGGTATCCAAACAAAGGCTTTCTGCAAAACCCATTACCCTGAAAATAAAAATTGACCCAGGCAGGAACGATAACGACCTTGTAATGTATGCTGAAAACCTCGGTTCGATTCCACCCAATACATCGCTTATGGTGGTAACCGTTGGAGATAAACGTTACGAAGTAAACATTACATCTACCGAGCAAACCAGCGGAACAGTAAGGTTTAAACTGAAAGAAGACCCCGCAGCCCTGAGGTAAATATCCCATCCAACGACTTGTTATGCTGCTCAGGAAACGCCTGCTGATACCTGTTGAAGAGAATACAGCATTTTAATAACTGAGCTGCCCCATCCTGTTAAGTGCATACAGCAAAGCTGAAACATGCAGGCTCTGGAAAAACTGGTTATCCCTGATGAGTTGTTTTACTTCATCAACAGTAAACAGGCCCGTTTCAATGTCTTCATTGTGATCAAGCTCCTGCTCTTTTTGTTTTTCCCCGCCTGTTAATAAATACATGTATGTCATGTTGCTGTTGGTGGAAGGATTAGCAGAAACCTTTCCAAGGTATTCAGTCTTATCAAATGCGTAACCGGTTTCTTCAAGGGCTTCACGGCGGGCTGCATCTTCATGTGTTGCATCTGTTGCATCAATACATCCTCCCGGTATTTCCCAAATGGTTTCGCCCATGGCATGGCGGTATTGTTTTACCAGTACAATCTTCCCTTCGTTTGTTACAGGCACAGCAACCACCCAATCGGGGAATTCAAATACATAATA
>JANRKT010000006.1:0-19123 GCA_033763355.1 Chitinophagaceae bacterium
AAAAATGCCGGTATTCGGGTTCCGGTTTGGTAAGTTTACCTATGTAACCGATGCCAACCGTATTGATGAAGAAGAACGGGAAAAGATTTACGGCAGCGAAGTGCTTGTTCTGAATGCTTTGAGAAAAGAAAAACACATCTCCCACTTTAATCTTGAAGAGGCCATTAAAATGGCGCAGCAACTGAAAGTGCGACAAACCTATTTTACGCATATCAGCCACCAGTTAGGCAAACATGCAGATGTAACAAATGAACTGCCCCCGGGTATTCACCTCGGCTATGATGGCCTTGTACTTGAATTGTGAGTTAGTTCTGTGTGGCTAATGCGTTGGCGGGGACCTGCCTGCCGGACAGGCAGGCGCCAACGCCAGCCGGATTGCCCGAGGGAGTAAACCCTTGCTACGACGGGCTGGTGCCTGAATTGTAATCATGCCGTTATTTTACTTACCACTTCGTTGTATTGTTCATCCTGATGTTGTTCGTTAATTTCCCGTTTCATTCATTTGTATGTTCAAAGAACAGATCAGAGAGTATTTTACATTCACCAGGAAGGAACGCCGGGGCATTATTATTTTATTGATTGCAATTTTGTTTATGTGGTTCCTGCCCGATTTCTTTTCAAAAAAAGAGGCGACAGTCCCCGAAGAAAAAAAGAAAGAAATCTTACAGGAAGCGGCATTGCTTGAAAATGTGCAGCAGGCTGATCCGGCAGGAAGCCGGATTGCTGCTGCAGATGATTTTAAAGAAACGCTGTATGAACCTAAAAGAGAAGAGAACATACCTGCAACCCTTTTTGAATTTGACCCGAATACTTTATCCCCTGAAGGATGGAAGAGGTTGGGCTTACATGAAAAAACCATCCGCACCATTCAGAATTACCTTTCCAAAGGCGGAAGGTTTTATAAAGCGGAAGACATTGGTAAAATTTATGGTTTGAGAAAAGAACAATACGAGAGGTTGTTGCCTTATGTAAGAGTAGCAGGGTTTAAAAACGGGAAGAAGGAAACAGGAAGCGCATCAAATAACAGCAACCCGCCTGAGCAAACAGGGAAAGTTTTTTCAGTTGCAGTTATTGACATCAATACAGCAGATACAACTGCATGGATTGCTTTGCCCGGTATTGGCAGCAAACTGGCAGCAAGGATTGTAAACTTCAGAAATAAGCTGGGCGGCTTTTATGCAATTGAACAGGTGGCGGAAACTTATGGCCTGCCCGATTCAACTTTTCAGAAAATCAAAAACAGGTTATCCCTTCCGGACGGGTCTGAACCGGTGAAGATCAATATCAATACTGCTGATGTGAATGTACTAAAGTTGCACCCCTACATTAATTATTCATTGGCCAATGCTATTATACAATACCGCAACCAGCATGGAAGTTTCAAAGAGCTTGCCCAACTACTCAATATACACCTGGTAACCACTGAGCTGTTTAATAAAATCAGGCCTTATTTAAAGGTGGACTAACGCCTGTTAGCACTTCTTATATTTTTGAATTATCTTGCTCCGTAATAATGCTTTCGCTATGGAATTTCAGAAAGATGAATTAACACTGCAGGTATCCCAGACAGCCCGTGATTTTGCGCAACAGTACATCAAACCCCATGTAATGGAATGGGATGAAACCCAGGAATTTCCCCTTCATGTATTTAAAGAAATGGGCAAGCTCGGTTTAATGGGTGTGCTGGTTCCTGAAAAGTACAATGGCGCAGGGTTGGGTTATGTAGAATATGTAAATATTATTAAAGAAGTAGCAAAAGTCTGCGGTTCTGTGGGCCTAAGCCTTGCTGCGCACAATTCATTGTGCACGGGCCACATTCTCCAGTTTGGAAATGAAGAGCAGAAACAAAAATATTTACCCAAACTGGCAACGGCTGAATGGATAGGCGCATGGGGGTTAACGGAAGCCAACACCGGTAGCGATGCGGGCAACATGAAAACCACGGCTGTAAAAGACGGTAATGACTGGATCATTAACGGCACCAAATGCTGGATAACCCATGGCAAGTCAGGAGATGTGGCTGTAGTGGTGGCGAGAACAGGCGAACCAAGGACAAGCGGCAACAGCACCGCTTTTATAGTTGAAAAAGGGACTCCAGGTTTCAGCGGGGGTAAAAAAGAAAACAAGCTTGGAATGCGTGCCAGCGAAACCGCTGAAATGATCTTTGATAATTGCAGCATTTCCGACAGCCAGCGGATGGGTGAAGTGGGCGACGGTTTTCGCCAGGCATTAAAAGTGCTGGATGGGGGGAGGATTTCCATTGCAGCATTAAGCCTCGGTATTGCACAGGGCGCTTACGACGCATCTGTTCAGTATGCGCAGGAAAGGCAGCAGTTTGACCAACCCATTTCAAACTTCCAGGCCATTGCATTTAAGCTGGCCGATATGGCAACAGAAATTGCAGCGGCTGAATTGCTTACTTTACAGGCTGCCGATATGAAGAACAAAGGGCTTAAGATGACCAAAGAAGCGGCCATGGCAAAATATTATGCCAGCGAAGTCGCGGTTAGAGTAGCAACAGATGCAGTGCAGATTTTCGGCGGGTATGGTTATACGAAAGATTTCCCCGTTGAAAAATTTTATCGTGACAGTAAGCTCTGCACCATTGGCGAAGGCACTTCCGAAATCCAGAAAATAGTAATTGCGAGAGAAGTGATTAATAAATAGGTTTACGATTGCCTGCTGTTATATACGGCCCCGCCGAAGGCGGGGCTTTTTATTAAGGCATAAAATCCTCTTCTTCCCTGGGCCCATACTTATCAAACAACTTATCAATAGCCCCGGCAAACAAAGGAAATTTTTCTTTAGTATAATCTTTTATCACAGTAATGGCATTCATGGCCTGTTCATCCGTAAGGCCCGCCTGTTGTTTTAACCTGTCTATTAATTCATCCATAAGCTTATGTTTATGCGCTGAAGTTAATGCAAATAAAAAAAGCCGGAAATCAATCCCGGCAGTTATCTTTTTCTTACTAACTTTTTCTGACTATTGACTTCTTCGGCCCCTCACGCCACCTTCAGCAAACTGATCTTCGATTTATCAAATTTATGTTTGGCATAATCCAGCGAAAGATGGAATTTCTTTTCGCCTGAAGTGGGCATTTCAAACATGGCATCTGTTAATATGTTTTCGCAAATAGAACGTAATCCCCTTGCGCCAAGTTTATATTCAACCGCTTTTTCTACCATAAAGTCCAGCACATCTTCTTCTATTGACAGCTCAATGCCTTCCAGTTCAAATAACCGTTTGTATTGTTTCAGCAAAGAGTTCTTTGGTTCTTTTAAAATGGCACGGAGCGTAACAGCATCCAGCGGGTTAAGATAAGTAACTACAGGCAGGCGGCCCAGCAGTTCGGGTATCAGGCCAAAAGCCCTGAGGTCCTGTGCATTTACATAACGCAGCAGGTTTTTCTTCATCTCATCCTGCTCTTCTTTATTTACATTAAACCCGATGGCATTGGTATTTACCCGGCGGGCAATAATTTTATCAATGCTGTCAAATGCGCCGCCGCAAATAAAAAGTATATTCTGCGTATTTACTTTAATCAGTTTTTGTTCAGGATGTTTGCGCCCGCCCTGCGGGGGAACCAGCACTTCGGTGCCTTCCAGTAATTTTAATAAGCCCTGCTGCACACCTTCGCCGCTTACATCACGAGTAATGGAGGGGTTATCTCCCTTGCGGGCAATTTTATCTATCTCATCTATGTAAACAATTCCTTTTTCCGCAGCAGTAACATCGTAATTGCAAACCTGCAGCAAACGTGTAAGTATGCTTTCCACGTCTTCACCTACATAACCGGCCTCGGTAAATACAGTGGCATCTACAATGGTAAAAGGCACATTCAGCAAACGGGCAATGGTTTTTGCAAGCAGCGTTTTACCGGTTCCTGTTTCACCCACCATTACGATATTGCTTTTTTCAATTTCTATTTCACTTTCAACCTGTTTATGCTGCAAACGTTTGTAATGATTATAAACAGCAACCGCCAGTACTTTCTTTGCATCGTCCTGGCCGATTACATATTCATCTAGGAATTTTTTTATTTCAACAGGTTTTTTTACAGTGAGTTTGTATTGGGAAGAAGTCTGGTCATGGCGGATCATCAGTTCCTGGTCAATTATTTCACGGGCATGCTCCACGCAGTTTTCGCAAATATGTCCTTCCTGTCCCGCAATCAGAATTTTCACTTCGTCACGGTTGCGTCCGCAAAAAGAGCAATGAAGGGTTGATTTGGCCATGATTTGTTTATTGGTTGGAGAACAAATTTAGAAAGAAAACGCCATTACCTGTTCTAAATTACTGCCTTCCGGAGCAGGAACCCTTAAAACAGGCAATGGCGATATATAAAATGCTGCTTGTTACAAGATTAGAGTTTTTCTATAATTTCATCCACAATGCCATAAGCTTTTGATTCTTTGGCATCCATCCAGTAGTCACGGTCAAAATCTTTCATGATTTTTTCAAAAGTCTGGCCGCAATTGTCTGCAAGGATTTTTGCGCCCAATTCTTTTGTTTTGCGTACCTGTTCTGCCATAATTTCAAGGTCGGCAGATGTGCCCTGACCGCCTCCGCTGGGCTGGTGTATCATCACTTCGCCGTGTGGAAAAATAAAACGCCTTCCTTTTTTACCGCCACTCAGCAATATAGAACCCATTGAAGCCGCCATGCCCATGCAAACAGTTGCCACGGGAGATTTGATAAGCTGCATGGTATCATAAATAACCATGCCGCTGGTAACAATGCCGCCCGGGCTGTTAATATAGAAAGTGATTTCTTTTCCAGGGTCGGCAGCATCAAGATAAAGCAGCCTTGAGGTAATGTCTTTGGCTGTTCTGTCGTCCACTGCGCCCCATAGGAAAACACGGCGCTGTTCAAGGAATTTTTTATCAAACTGTGCACTGGCAACCATTTTCTCAATGGGGTTGTCATTTACTTTCGGCTCATCTTCATCATCATCCATCCTGAAAGGCTTATGAAATTTATTGTAATGCATACCTTATGATAATTTTTTTTGAATTGATCTTATGTTGTGGCGGGGTTGGTTTTTAATTATCCTTTTTTTGTTTTTTGGGATTAATGACCAGCACTTCATCAACAAGCCCGTAATCTTTTGCTTCCTGCGCAGTCATCCAGTAATCACGGTCAAAATCTTTTTGAATCTTCTCTGCGCCCTGCCCGCTGTGGTAAGAGATAACATCGTATAATTCTTTCTTTATTTTTTTCACTTCATTTACGGTAATCTCAATATCGCTTGCCTGGCCCCCGGCGCCTGCACTGGGCTGGTGCATCATAATCCGTGCATGTTTCAATGCAGTTCTTTTGCCCTTTGCACCAGCGCACATCAATACTGCTGCCATACTTGCTGCAACACCAATACAAATGGTAGAAACATCCGGTGTTACATATTGCATGGTATCATAAACGCCAAGGCCTGAATACACCGCACCGCCCGGGCTGTTGATGTACATCTGAATATCGCGGTGCCTGTCGGTACTGTCAAGAAACAGCAACTGCGCTGTAATAATGTTGGCTACTTCATCTGATACGGGGTATCCAAGAAAGATGATGCGGTCCATCATCAGGCGGCTGTAAACATCCATTACGGCAACATTCATAGGCCGCTCTTCAATAATGTTGGGTGTAAGACTGGTGATCATGTGATTGGTATATCCGTGCAATGTATTGCTGGAAATACCTTTATGCTTTACAGCATATTTTTCAAATTCTTTTCCGAGGTTCATATTAGAAGATTTCTGAATTGAGGGCAATTTAAGTTATTTGATTTACCAAATACCGTGCTACTGAAAAAATCGGACAAAATGCCATGAAAAGATATGGAAGCAGGAAGTAGGAAGTAAGGAGTAAGGTGTTTCTGATAAAATAAAAGACCGGGATTTATGTCCCGGCCAATGAATACTATAATTTCTTTTGTTAACCCGCCTACGGATGCGGGACGATAAACAGGTTTAATGATGGTGGTGCTGATGCTCCTGCTGAAGCTGTTTAAATTCTTCTGCTGTGATTTCTTTTTCAGAAGGGGTTACTTTGGTTTCAGCCCATTCAAAAATCTTTTGTGTAAGCAGCCTGCGGTAAGAACTGTCAACCTGCTGTTCATCTTTCATCATCCGGTCAACATAGCTGTCCAACCAGTCTAAATTCCCTTCCATGTTCATGCTTCCGAAATATCCCATCACCTGCTGTTTCATGTAAGTCTTTAACTCATCGCCGGATACATTGATGTTGTTTTCTTTTACAATTTTATCCGTGAGCAATGTCCACTTTAACTGGTCTTTAAAAACAGGGAATTCTTCTTCAGCCTGTTCAGCTGTTTTGGGTTTATCACCTCCTGTCTGCAGCCAGCGTTTCAGGAAATTTTCGGGAAACTCCATTGTGGTATGGTCAAGAAGCACATGATACAGGTCGTGCTGCATGTGGCTGTGGCTTTGTTTATCCCAGTATTGCTGTATCTCATTTTTTATTTCATTGCGGAAATCGGCTTCAGTTGAAATTTCTTTGCCGGGATAAACTTCTTTAAAAAATTCTTCATTCAGTTCCCTTTTCTCAACAAAGCCGAGCTTCACAACCGTCATTTTAAAAAACTTATCAATGGCTGTGTTATCATCCTTTGAAAGACCAAGATCGCCGATGAGCCATTCCCTTTCTTTTTCTTCAAATGCATTTTTAAGTTGCAGTACCACTGCATCATCTTTTTTCCTGCCCATCAGTTGTTTTCTGAAATCTTCAGTAAAATATTTTACCAGCAATGAATTTTCTTTCGCAGGGGTACCTTCTGCCACATTTCCGTCTGCATCACATTCTTCAAATTTTACGTTCAGTACATTGTCTTCCTGGCTAATGCTTTCGGGTTCGGTCATTTTACCAAGGCGTTGCTGAAGACGGTTCACTTCTTCTTCAATCATTTCATCAGTAACACTTACTTTATAAAGTACAGGCGCTTTTTCCTGCAGGTCAGGTATTTCAAATGCGGGTTTTAAACCAATTTCAAAAACAAAAGAATAATCTTTCGGCTGGTTCATATCTATGTGCCGGGCGTCATTATCAGGGGCAGGCAAAGGCTGTGCAAAAATGTCAAGCTTTTCCTGGTTCAGGTAATCCATCAGGCCTTTTTCAATGCTACGCAGCACTTCATCAGTAAAAACAGAAGGCCCGTGCATTTTTTTAATTACACCCGAAGGCACCATCCCTTTTCTGAAACCGGGGATACTTGCTGATTTGGCATAATGCTTAAGCGCCTTTTCAAAAGAAGGCAGGTAATCTTCTTTGTTTACTGTTACGGTAATCTTTTCGTTCAGCAAACCGATGTTTTCTCTTGTAACTGCTGGCATGTTGTAAAATTCTTTTCCTGCAAGAAGCAGAAATTTTAATGATGAAATAACTCCCCTTTAGGGGGGGTGTGCATGGAGGGACCCGAAATCTGCGGGTCACTTCATCCCGCCCTTTGGCGGGACGCGTCGCTAACACAATTAAAGTGCGCATGGAGGGACTCGAACCCCCACGGATCACTCCACCAGATCCTAAGTCTGGCGCGGCTACCAATTACGCCACATGCGCTTTTTCCCTGAGTTCCGGGCTCTTAATCCTCAAAATAAAAGCCGTTGAACCCGGAATTTTCTTAAGGGTTGCAAAGGTACTGGATTGGCGCAAGAAAACCACCATAAGCCGTATTTTCATTAAATTTGAGAGTATATGGATTTGTTAGAGCAACAATCGGTTCAGCCGAAATATAACCTTACTGAAGAGCAGGAAAAAAAAGAAATCATAAGGCAGTACCGTGCCCTGTTGCGGCTATTGAAGCCCAAGCTAAAACCCGGCGACAAGGAACTGGTGAGGAGATCTTTTGAAATGGCGGTGGAAGCCCATAAAACAATGCGCCGCAAAAGCGGTGAGCCTTACATTCTTCATCCCCTTTCTGTAGCCCATATTTGCGTGGAAGAAATAGGCCTTGGCGTACGATCCACCATTTGCGCTTTATTACATGATACTGTAGAAGATACCGACCTTACGCTTGAAGATGTGGAAAGGGAATTTGGCAATGAGATTGCCCGCATTATTGACGGGCTCACAAAAATTTCCAACGTAGTTGACACCAATACTACCAAACAGGCTGAGAATTTTAAAAAGATACTCCTTACGCTTACAGACGACCCCCGTGTTATCCTGATTAAACTGGCAGACCGCCTGCACAACATGCGTACGCTGGATTGCATGAAGCAGGAAAAGCAGCTTAAGATATCTTCAGAAACGGTATATGTGTATGCGCCGCTTGCACACCGCATGGGTTTGTACAATATCAAAACCGAACTGGAAGACCTGGCCATGAAATACCTTGAGCCTGATACGTACAGGGAGATTGCAAGAAAGCTGACAGAAACCAGGCGGGAAAGGACGCGGTACATTAATGAATTTGTAAAACCCATAAAGGATAAATTAGAAAAAGGGAATTTTGATTTTGAAATACATGGCCGCCCCAAATCCATCCACTCCATCTGGAATAAAATGAAAAAAAAGGGTGTGGATTTTGAGGAGGTGTATGATCTTTTTGCCATCCGTATCATTATTAACTCGCCGCAGGAAAAAGAAAAAGAGGATTGCTGGAAGGTGTATTCATTCATTACGGATATGTATGCCCCTTCGCCTGAGCGTTTGCGTGACTGGCTGAGCAACCCCAAATCAAACGGGTACGAGGCGCTGCACACCACCGTAATGGGTCCGCAGGGTAAATGGGTGGAAGTACAGATCCGTTCAAAGCGGATGAATGAAATTGCAGAAAAGGGCCTTGCCGCCCACTGGAAATATAAAGAGGGCGCCAATGACGAAGACCGCTTTGACAAATGGTTCTCGCAGATAAGGGAAGCATTGAATAACCAGGACATGAGCTCTATAGACTTTCTGCAGGACTTTAAAACTTCATTTCTTGCGGAAGAGATTTATGTATATACGCCAAAAGGCGATGTGAAGATGCTGCCGGTGGGTTCAACAGCGCTTGATTTTGCATTCTCCATTCACAGTGCAGTAGGTTCAAAATGCATTGGGGCAAAAGTTAACCACAAACTGGTGCCCATCAGCCATAAGCTCAGGAGCGGGGACCAGGTGGAGATCATAACATCCAACAAACAAAAACCAACCGAAGACTGGCTGGGGTTTGTGGTTACGGCAAAAGCAAGGACCAAGATAAAAGATGCTTTAAAAGAAGAAAAAAGAAAAATAGCGGATGACGGCAAATATGCTTTGCAGAAAAAGCTGGAATCCATGAAAGCGGCATTCAGCCAGGTGAACATAGATAACCTCACCATGTTTTATAAACTATCATCGCCGCTTGATTTGTTTTATAAGGTTGCCATAAAAGCGATAGACCTGAAAGAGCTGAAAGATTTTAATGTTACCGGCGATAAGCTTGAATTGCCCAAACCACATAAACAGGAACACGAAAGCAAAACAGAAACCGAATCTGCAAAAGCAGTTTCTAAAAAAGATACGGAGCTGATTATTTTTGGCGAAAGCAGCGACAGGATAGTTTATACCCTTGCAAACTGCTGCAAACCCATACCAGGCGATGATGTGTTTGGTTTTGTATCTACCGGCAAAGGATTGATTATTCACCGCACCAATTGCCCCAATGCGGCACGGTTAATGGCCAACTTTGACCACCGCATTGTAAAAACAAAATGGGCAAAAAACAAAGAGATATCATTTCTTACCGGTTTAAAAATTGTGGGCCTTGATGATGTTGGGGTAATTCATAAAATTACCAATCTTGTTTCAGGCGAAATGAAAATAAACATCAGCGCACTTACTGTTGAAGCAAAAGAAGGGGTATTTCAGGGAAACATTAAACTTTTTGTGCATGACAAAGAAGAACTGGAAGAGCTGGTAATACGTTTAAAAAAGTTACCCGGTATTCAAAGGGTGGACAGGTATGATACGGATTTGCAATGATTTTTTTTAATAAACACTTTCTGATCTTCGTTTTTTACTGTTAAATTTACAACCGATTAAGACCCACCTCAGTTTGTTATCCTTCCCTTATGCAGCTACTATAAGTTTTTGCATGTCTCATTAGTATCGGTTGAATTGCTATTTGATTTCATAACTCTAAAACTAACAAACATGAGGAATTCTATTATCCGGTTCCTGCTATTGATGCAGGGGCTAGTCCTTTCTCCCCTTCTTTTTGCACAAACTACAGTTTCGGGTAAAGTAACAGATGCAAACAGTAACCCCATTTCAGGTGCTTCTGTTGTTGTTACCAGTACTGCTACCGGAACAGTAACAGATGCAGAAGGAAAATTTTCTATCCAGGTTCCTGCTAACAGAAAGCAGCTTACTATCAGTTTTGCAGGTTTCCAGACACAGACAATTACAATAGGCAACCAGACAGATCTGCAAATCAAAATGCAGGAAGACGTTGGAAAACTTGATGAAGTTGTGGTTACCGGCTGGGCATCATCAGTAAAGAGAACAAACCTGGCTAATGCTGTAGCTTCAGTTTCCGCTAGAGATCTTACAGGAACTGTTGTACAACCAACAATCGATGCTGCACTATATGGAAAATTCACAGGCGCAAATATTTCTGCCAATTCAGGCGCTCCGGGTGGAGGTATTTCAGTAAAGCTCCGTGGTATAACATCTCTCGTTGCAAATTCACAACCACTGTTTATTGTTGATGGCGTATTCTATGATAATTCAGCTATTCCTGCCGGTCTTAATTCAGTGTCCAAAGCAGCAGGCCAAGGAAGTAATTCAAATCAGGATAATCCTTCTAACCGTATTGCCGATATTGATCCGGAAGATATTGACAGGATTGAAATATTAAAAGGAGCTTCTGCTGCGGCTATCTATGGTTCAAGGGCTGCTGCAGGTGTGGTAATAATTACCACCAAAAGAGGTAAAAGCGGAAAAACAAAGGTTGAGCTTTCTCATACTATCGGTTTGCAGATGCAACTCAGGAAACTGGGACAGCGGTCGTGGGATGCTACAAAAGTGCAGGCGGCATACGGAGCAACCGGCGTTTCAATTTATAATGCCAATGGTGGCAGGGAATTTAATTATGAAGATGAATTATACGGCAATAAAGGGCTAATGAACACCACAAGGGTGGCTATTAGCGGGGGAAACGATAAGACATCCTATTATGCAGGTATTACCAGGAAAGATGATGAAGGAATTGTAAAAGGCACGGGTTATCAGAAAACGTCTGTCCGTATGAACCTCGATCAGAAGGTGTCACGTTTTCTTGACATTGGGTTAAATTCAAACTACGTAGAATCACAGGCAGACAGGGGGTTCTTCAACAATGACAATACCAGCACGACACTGGGAATATCTTTTGTTTCCACCCCATCATGGGTTAATCTTTATCCGGATGCAAATGGTAACTTCCCCAATAACCCTTTAGCTCCATCCAATTTTATACAAACGAGGGACCTTATTACAAACCGTGAAAAGATTAACCGGTTTTTACTTGGCGCCAGCGGTACGCTTAAAATTTTTAGCAACGATATGCATGATGTAAAGGTGGTTTTGCGAGGAGGGCTCGATTATTATACACTCAATACTATTGCTATATTCCCACGTGAACTGCAGTTTCAGAAAGATGGTAATGGAACAAATGGCGCTTCTATTTATGGCACAACCATTGCAAGAAACAGCAACTACAATGCATTTCTTTTGTATAACCTGAACCTCACCGATAAAATGAGTTTTCGCACACAGGCCGGTTTTACGGGGGAGAACGTTGAACTGGATAATGTGTTGAATACAGCAACGCAATTGATCGGTACACAAACTAACCTGAGCCAGGCGGGTTCAATACAGGTTGACGAAGCAAGAACAAAACAAAAGGACAGGGGATTTTTTGTTCAGGAAGAATTTAATTTCAATGATATTATTATAGCAACAGCAGGTTTACGCGGCGATAAATCATCCCGTAACGGCGATGCTGATAAAATGTATTATTATCCCAAGGCTTCCGCCGCTTTTAATATCCACCAGCTCGGATCATGGAGCTTAGCGCAGATTAGCCAGCTTAAATTAAGGGTTGCGTATGGTCAGTCGGGTAATTTTGCTCCTTTCGGCGCCATTTATTCACCGCTGGTTCGTGCAGGATTTAACGGATCAACAGGGTCGTTAATTGGTACTACAAGAGGAAATGAATTTCTCGGACCAGAGCGGCAAAAAGAATTAGAAGCCGGGTTTGACCTGGGTATTCTTCGCAATAAATTAACGCTGGAGTTTACTTATTACAATAAACAGGTAGAAGATATTTTACTTAATGTTGTTGTTCCGACATCTTCAGGTTTTTCTACTGCATGGAAAAACGTTGGTACAATTGAAAATAAGGGGATTGAAATCGGGTTGAATGCAATACCGGTTAATTCAGCAAGCTGGAAATGGACTACAAGAACCAATTTTTGGAAGAATAACGCGAAAGTTACTAAGCTTCTCGTTCCTGCGTTTAACACCGGTGCCTTTGGTGCGACGCTCGGCACTTACCGGATTGAAGAGGGAAAGAGTCCTACCCAACTTGTTGGAATCGGCTCACCTGATCAGAAACCAGATCCTGCAACCGGGTTAGTAGTATTTGGAAATGCCGAGCCGGATTTCCAGATGTCTTTTACCAATACTGTGAACTGGAAAAAACTTGAGCTTTCTGTGCTTATGCATTGGAAGCAGGGTGGGGAAAATATTAATCTCTCAACATTACTTTCTGATATTTTCGGAACATCGCCCGACTTTGATAAAAAAAGTCTTGATCCAACCGGTCAAAAAGGCAATGGTGATTTCCGCCTTGCAGCATTAGGTACGACAGCAAAACCCTGGATAGAGGATGCCTCTTATTTCAGGGTAAGAGAAATAGGGTTGAATTATACGCTTCCCAAAAGCCTGTTCAAAAATATCGCTACAGTTAAACTAGGTTTTTCAGGGCGTAACCTGATCAATGTATTTGACTATTTCAGTTACGATCCTGAAGTATCCAACTTTGGGGCAAATGCAATTTCAAGCAATGTTGAAGTAACACCTTTCCCTTCGTCGAAAAGTGTTCATTTCAACATTTCAGTAACCTTCTGATACAATTTATTTATAACTGTAAAAAACAGAAACAATGAAACTTCAATATATTTCTTCTGTAAAGTTTAAACTGATGCTGCCATTAATGGTTTTATTGTGGATGGCTTCGTGTAAAGTTGAGCCGATTCTTGATCCCAATAACCCCAGTGCCGGAGGCATTACTCAAAATGCATCGTTGGGAGAAATCCAGAATCTTGTGGATGGTACCGAGTCGGGTATGCGTGATAACCTGGGAAATTACTTTGATGGTGTATGCGTAATTGGCCGGGAATATTATCGCTACTCAACTTCTGATCCAAGGTTTACTTCAGATCTTCTCGGGAAAGGAACCGCAGTACTTGATAATAACACATTTTATACCACGAACCCCTTTGCAGCCCGTTACCGGGTGATAAAAAATACAAACATCCTTATTGAAGCGCTGCAGAACACGAAAGCGGCAATAACAGATGCACAACGTAAAGCATCTATTGCTTACGCCAAAACCATACAGGCTTACCAGTTGCTTTTGGTTTTTAACCAGCAATACAATAACGGTATCAGGGTGGATGTGAAAGACCCTGATAACCTTGGCCCTTTTCTTAACAAGGATCAATCTGTTGATGCAATATTAGCACTGCTGAATGAAGCCAACACTGATTTGAAGGGAAGCGCTGCCGCTTTTCCCTTTAAATCAACTCTTTTTGGAAACGACGCCAATACTTTTTCTAAATTCAACAGGGCACTTGCTGCACGTGTGGCTGTGTATAAAAAAGACTGGACAACAGCAGCAACTGCATTAAACGAATCTTTTCTCGATTTGAACGGAGATCTTAATGCAGGCAGTTACCATCTTTTTTCCATAACAGGCGGTGACCAGCTTAATCCAATGTTCTTTCCTCTGAATGCAAGTGGTGAAACCCGTGTTGTACAGCCATCTTTTATTACAAATGCGGAAGCGGGTGACAATCGGCTCAGTAAAGTTTCATTAAGAACGTCTGCCGCTTTTCAGGATGGTTTAACCAGTAATTACGATTTCTACCTTTACAAAACAAATGTAGACAGGATCCCTATTATCAGAAATGAAGAATTGATTTTGATTTATGCTGAAACAAAAATTCAGCAAAACCAACTGACTGATGCGAGGACTGCCATTAACAGGATACGCAATGCCGCCGGGCTTGGTAATTATGGAGGTGTTCTTACACAGGCCGCTCTGATCGATGAAATGCTGAAACAACGCCGCTATTCGCTTTTTGGCGAAGGGCACCGCTGGATTGACATGCGGCGATATGACAGGCTTGCTCAACTGCCCATTGACAGAGCCGGGGACGATGTTTGGGCTGAGTTTCCCCGGCCAGCTAATGAATAACAAGAACAATAAAAATGAGCGACCGCAAAAAACGGTTGCTTTTTTAAATAAATGAAGCTGTGGTTTTTAATCACAGCTTCATTTTTGCAATTAAAGATCATTTAAAACTTAAACATCAGCGATGCCTGGAATATCGTACCCAGCTGGCTGAACTGTGAACCATTATAGCCCAGTATACGGTAACGGCCGCTGAAACTTAAAAAGCCTTCCAGCAATGACCTGTCGGCCGCATTGGCCAATGTTGCCTGAGCCGCTGCATAATCAGGATCACTTGCGCTGCCGGTTAATTCCAATTTCCATTTTGGCAACACATTCAGCAAATTATTTATTCCCAGATTAAATGAAATTGTATTTGTAAAATTATAACCAAGATTTAAATCTGTAACAACAGCAGATTTGAAAACCTGTTTGATATTATTCATGATTGATCCGCCATTATCCAGATCCTGGAACTTGGTTGGTCCGAATAATGTGTTATTTAAACTTACTCCCAGTTTATTCAGGCGGTAATCAAATCCCAGAACTGCTTTATACCTTGGACGACCTTCCTCCAGCAATGAAATAATTTGTCTGCTAAGGATTGAAGCTCCTGCTGATTTTATGGCGGCAGGATCATTTGGCACACCCGCAATTTCATTATTTGTTGTAAAGTTGCCGGCTAAATTAATACCCAGTTTTCCTGAACCTAACGCAATGTTTTTATAATTGGCAACCACGTCAATTCCGGAAGTTTTTGTTTTAACACCATTAATAAAAAACTGAACACTGGCCAGATCAAAATTACCTGCCCCAACGGCATTTCCCTTAAGAATACGGCCTAACTCAGTTGTTGGGTTAGCCAGTAATTTATCATTGGAATTAATAGAAGAACTATAAACAATCCTGTCTTTAATTGTAATATTGTAATAATCCAATGTAACAGTCAGGTTCTTTGTAGGAGTAAATCCCAGGCCAACTGTAAAATTATTTGATTTTTCAGGAGTTAATAAAGGAACGCCTAATGCAAAAGCCTGTTTGCTCCTGTTATTAAATAAGCCCGACAATACAATAGTTCCTCCTGCAAAAGATGCCTGTGTGGATTGTGCATAAATCTGGTGCAGGGTTGGCGCCCTGAATCCTGATGAAGCAGAAGCCCTGATAACAGCTTTGCTCTCTGCAATTTTGTAACGGCTTGATATTTTCCATACAAATGCTTCACCAAAATCACTATATTTTTCACCCCGGATTGCACCGTTTAGTAAAAAATCTTTTGAGACATCCCATGTAGCATCTAAGTACGCACCTATATTGAAACGTTTGTTGGTGGTTGCATTTTCAGCCCGGATGCCTGGAAAAGAGTTTGATCCCTCACCGGAATAGGATGCTGTATCTCCGGCAATAATTCTGTACGTTTCGCTTCTTACTTCTGCGCCAAATGCAATACTGAAATTATCAGTAAGAGATTTTGAAATATCATAGTTACCTACAATATGAGAAAAATTAAAACCACCTGGTTTAAATGCTGTAGGACTGGCAGCTCCCAATGTACGGTTTACTGTATTTTCCACAGTATATAATTGCTGGTTGCCACCAAATGTAACAGCTACATCATGTGTCCATCCATCTTTTACATTTTTGAAGCCTAATGTTGCATTGTAATCCAGCAAATCACCTTCAAATGTGGGAACATAACCCAAATATCCCTCATATAAGGGATCGGTACCACCGGTATAATTAGGCGCCCCGGGAATTCTTTTATGTAATAAACCGGCATCGGTTCTCCAATAAGGGGTTCTGTAGTTGGCAAAACTTTTTGCTTTTTTAAATACCAAAGCAGCATTGCTGTAAAACTGCCCGTTTTCGCCTGCATCCAAACCAAGGTTATAATTAAATTTCGCAGCCTGTATATCACCAGACCCATTAATATTATTTCCTGTAGGATATTTAGTCAAAAAAGCATCTATCGCTGCATCGGCAGCAGAAGAGCCTCCAAAAGTTGCCTTCTCTGTAGGACGATCAATGATACCTGAACGAACAGCACTGTTCTGCTGGCTGAAATCAATGGTATAATTGATAAAGCCTTTGTCGCCCAGGTTTGAACCACTGTTAAAAGCTATGCCGTAATTTTCACCATCTCCTTTATGTGTAAACCCGCCGTTGAATGTAAGGGAACTATATTGGTACCTGTCTTTCAAAATTACGTTCATTACACCTGCAATGGCATCTGAGCCATATTGCGCAGATGCGCCATCCCTCAGTATTTCTACTCTTTTGATGGCATCTATGGGAATGCCCGACAAATCAGCGCCTGTTTCACCACGTCCCGGAGCAAACTGAACATACAGCAATGAACTCAGGTTTTTTCTTTTGCCATTAATCAGTATCAGTGTGCGGCTGGGGCCCAGGTTGCGTATTTCATAAGGGTCCAGTAAAGTGGTAGCATCGTTTACAGGTGTATTAATGGTATTAAAAGACGGCACCCGGTATTGCAATTGTTTATCAAAAGTGGGTTGGGCTGTTGATCGCAGGTCGTAATTAGAAAGTGCATCAATGGGCAGGGGCGTACTTACTGAGCTCCTTGGCAAAGAACGTGAACCTGTAGTGAGAATAATTTCTCCTAATTCGCCGGCTGCCTGCAAAAGCGCAAAATCAACCGTCATGTTGCCTTCAACAGTAATTGATTTGGACATGGCCGTAAAACCAACAGAAGTAACAGTGATGGTTGCAGCGCCACGCGGAAGTGACAGTGAGTAGAGGCCGTCATTATTGGTTAATGTGCCGCGGCTGCCCGAAGTAACGGAAGCACCCGCTACGCCTTTTCC
Organism: Chitinophagaceae bacterium; assembly: GCA_033763355.1. Taxonomy (GTDB): domain Bacteria; phylum Bacteroidota; class Bacteroidia; order Chitinophagales; family Chitinophagaceae; genus JANRKT01. Next base: position 17,243 of record JANRKT010000006.1, read on the forward strand.
GGTATTATCTGAAACTTTGCCGCTTACTGTGTTTTGGGCAAATAAGCCCGATGAGGTTATGATTGCAAGAAGCAATACAACCCCTTTTCTGGTTGAGGTTCTCATAAACTTTGGTTTGGTTAGAAATTTGTTTTAAGACCGGGCAATTCATCCCGATAGATATCAGGCAAGTTCTCAACATTTAAGGTAAGAATATTTGTTTACAAACTGCTGAAAACAGGAAAGTCTTGCAAAGCAGGGTGCAAGCATCCCCAAAACCCTGTTTTTGCCCTGTTGATAAAAACTCTTTTTTCCCGGGACGCTTTTTGTTTTATTCTCATTTCAACACCTAAATTTGCCGCTCATTCATTGCCAATGGTTGATGTATTATTAGGGCTCCAGTGGGGCGACGAAGGGAAAGGAAAAATTGTTGACTATTTCGCCCCGCAGTATGATATTATAGCCCGTTTCCAGGGCGGGCCCAATGCAGGCCATACCTTGTACGTAAACGGGGAAAAAATCGTGCTTCACCAGATACCTTCCGGTGTTTTTCACGAAAAGATTATAAACCTTGTTGGCAATGGCGTGGTGCTAGATGCTGTAACGCTTAAAAGGGAATGTGAGAAAGTAGCAGCTTTTGGGGTGGATTGTAAAAAAAACCTTTTCATTTCAGAACGTACCCACCTCATTCTCCCTACACACCGTGCATTGGATAAAGCATCTGAACTATCCAAAGGTCATGAAAAGATCGGTTCTACTTTAAAAGGCATCGGGCCCGCATACATGGATAAAACCGGCCGCAATGGTTTGCGGGTGGGCGACCTGCTGGATAAAAATTTTACTACACAATACATCAAGTTGCGCCTTAAACACCAGAAGCTGCTGGACAGCATGAATTTTAATGAAGACATATCAGCATGGGAAGAAGAGTTTTTTGAAGCGCTTGATTTTATGCACCAGTTGAAAATTGTAAACGGCGAATACTTTATTAACGAAAAAATTGCAGAAGGAAAAAAAGTTCTTGCAGAAGGAGCACAGGGCAGTATGCTTGATGTGGATTTCGGTACTTTTCCTTTTGTTACTTCATCCAACACTATTTCAGCCGGTGTTTGTACCGGACTGGGTGTTGCCCCTCAGAAAATTAAAGAGGTAATAGGAGTTACCAAAGCTTATTGTACAAGGGTAGGCGGTGGCCCCTTCCCTACAGAACTGAATGATGAAACAGGTGAATTGCTGCGAAAAGTGGGCAATGAGTTTGGCGCTACAACCGGAAGGCCAAGACGTTGCGGATGGATAGACCTTGTGGCTTTAAAATTTGCCTGCATGGTAAACGGGGCAACACAACTTGTAATGACCAAGGCCGATGTGCTGGACTCGTTTGATGAACTGAAACTGTGTGAAGCATATAGGGTTAATGGTGAAGAAAAGGAGATGGTGCCTTACCAGATGATGAAGACGCCTGTTGAACCGGTGTACCGGGCAATGGAAGGATGGAAAACTGACACTTCTTTGGACAGCAATTATAAACAATTGCCAGAAATCATGAAACAGTATATTAACCATATCCGCAATTTCCTCGGCGTAAGGATTAGTTATGTTTCCAACGGGCCTGGCAGGGAGCAGATTGTGAAAGTGCAGTAGCAGACTGAAGTAAAGGCGTAAAAATTTTTTAAAAATATTTGGCAGTTTAAAAAACTCTCAGAAATTTTACGTTGCTAATCCTGTAACGATTATGGCAAAATCCGAAAAAATAAAAAAGACCCCGGCAAAAAAACCTGCGAGCAAGGCTGCTGAACCAGCAGAGGAAAAAACTGCATCCAAACCCCAAAAGGAAGCGGAAGAGAATGATGAAGATGATGACCTTGACATGGTGGAAGATGAAAAACCGGTTGCAAAAAAAGG
>JANRKT010000007.1:0-25000 GCA_033763355.1 Chitinophagaceae bacterium
AAAACAGGCCAGATGTTTAATTTCATTATGAACTATTATTTCTTGTAAGATACAAGAGATTGGCGAAATCATATTTTAAAATTGATGTATTATACTTCTTATCCAACTTATTGCCTTTATTTTTAAATGCAATTTTCTCACATCCTGTATAGTACTTTCGGCAGGGTTCATAGGTTTTATTTACGGCATGTTTTATCCGAGGGTTGATTGGAATGGTGATCGCTATTGGGTATATGGTAATAAAGCGCAAAGCTGTTGTTATACCATTCAAACATTAAAACTCCGCTGTCATTTATGCAAAGGATGTGCCCGGAATTGTGATAATGACGGGCAGATGGCACCCTGTCTGCCGCCAAGCAGACTTCGTCGCCATAATTTCAGGTCGGGAGAGCTTTAATCTAAAAGGTATTATTCAACCTGTATTACAAATGCATCTTTTAAACCAATATCAGGCACTGTAACAACAACCTTACCCCCGGCGATGGTGGTTTGCTGGCTTAATAATGTAACAGGTTGTGCCAGTTCATTAAACCCGGAGAAAGGAATTTTTAAGACAGTTACTGCAGCACTTGACCGGTTGCCGATAAAAGACAGGCTGGATACGTTGTTTATTGTGAGGTTAATGTTTTTTGAAGCAGGCATTGCAGCATTGCCAAAATAGCCGCCTGTTAAAAGCAACTGATTGCTGTTACCCGAAGGAACAGCAGCAAAGCAAACAACAGAAGTATCTGTTATTGTTGTTGTATATCGCTTTTGGGTAGTGAGTGCATAATAATAGTATGCCCACCATGCAGAACGCTTTTTATAAGTTCCCTGTGTAAGCAATCCGTCTAATGTATTCTTAAAACAATTATTGTCTGCGGCGCTTGTTTCGTTCCAGCAGGCTTTGCAGGCTGCATCGGCTTTTCCTTTTTCAAGCGCATCAAAATAAGCCAGTATTGCGGCCGGGTTTACCTGCTCAGATTCTCCGATCATTTCATTTATATGTATCGCTTTTATCTGAAGTGGTGCATAGCGGCTGCTGTTCACCCATTCGTTGCGTATTTGCAGCAGGTCGTCTTTAAGAGAAGGTATTTTAGAGCCCGCCCTGAAATCATGCCAGCTGAGAATATCTAATTTAATACCACCAACAAGGCAATATTCCAGGAATTCATGAATAAAAGATGTGTCAATACCGCTTACAGACGGGCCGGCGATTAAAGCATTTTGTCCATTTGGCAATGAACGTATTTTGTCATGGGCCAGTTTGAATGTTTGAAAGAATTGCTGCCTCGATCCCGTCCAGCAATAACCTGTATTGGGTTCATTCCAGATATCGTAAACAAAAGTGCTGCTTTGTGTGGATGACTGGTTATAAACATTGGCGACAATATCTGTCCAGCCGTTTGTATTATTAAATGGTTGCTGCCAGTTTGCAACGTAGTCGCCCGGATAGCGGTAAAGGTCAGAAATAACAATGATGGGTTTGGCGGAAAGCTGGCTTATTCTCGGATAGATAGAACCCATAAATGTACCTGTCCGCCAGTAAGAAGGCTTCAGGTCAGCGATCAGGTTATTGCCGGGGTCTGTGCTGTTTATGCCATGTACAAACCCTGTCATAGGATTGGTTGTAAATGTGGCCTGTGAAGCATCAACTGTTACTGTTGGAGTGTCCGGGATGTCGTTTCCTGAATTTGTTTTTTTGCAGTTCGCTGAAAAAATTGAAATGAATAGAAGCAGGAAAGGGCACAACTGATATCTTGTCATAGAGGTGATGGTTTACGTTTAATAGCTTACTATGACAAAATCAATCCTTATTGGTTTAACGTGCAAAGCTGAAGTATCGTATGTCGCTACAGATTTGCATGTGGCTGTGCTTTTTTTGCAGGGTGGGTTAAACTCCTTTATGGGCAATTAAAAAAGCTGCTTACACCACCGCCCTTTCCTTCTTTTCACTCTCCACTCTTCCGGGATATTGTTTCAATGCCGCTTCCAGGCAATCCATTGCGGCATCAATGGCTTTAAGATTGAGTACGTATGCAAGCCGTACTTCATTTTTACCAAGTCCGGGAGTGCCGTAAAAACCGGTAGCAGGCGCAAGCATCACAGTCTTGTTCTTATAGCTGAAAGACTCCAGCAGCCACTGGCAGAATTTATCGCTGTCGTCAATGGGGAGCCTTGCCATGGCATAAAATGCGCCGCCGGGTTTGGGGCAAAATACATCCGGCATTGCATTCAGCCTTTTTACCAGCAGGTCGCGGCGGGCCATGTATTCCGCTTTGGGTTTGTCAAAGTAATTCTCCGGTAAATCCACAGCAGCCTCACCTAATATTTGTGCAAGGCCGGGAGGGCTTAACCTTGCCTGGGCAAATTTCATGGCCACGTTATACACAGCATTGTTCTTTGTAACCAATGCACCAATCCGTGCACCACATGCACTGTAGCGCTTGGAAATGGTGTCCATTAAAATCACATGCTCTTCCAAACCATCAAGGTGCATGGCGCTGACATATTCAGCGGAACCGTGTCCGCCGTCAGAAGGACTGTGTCCGCCATCTGGCGGATAACAGAATTCTCTGTAAGCTTCATCAGAAAACAAATAAAGGTTATGTTTTAAACAAATTACTTTCAGCGCTTCCATTTCTTCACGGCTGTACAGATAACCCGTTGGGTTATTGGGGCTGCATACCACAATGGCCTTTGTTCTGCCGGTAATTACTTTTTCAAAATCATCAATAGGAGGCAGGGCAAAACCTGTTTCAATAACTGATTTGATGGGTACGACTTTTACACCACTCATTACAGCAAAGCCGTTGTAGTTGGCATAAAATGGTTCGGGGATGATAACTTCGTCACCCGGGTTCAGGCAGCTCATAAATCCAAAAATGATGGCTTCGCTACCGCCTGCTGTAATGATAATGTTGTTGTGGTTAACATCAATGCCAACCCTCTTATAATACTCACACAGCTTGCGGCGATAACTTTCATTGCCTGCGCTATGGCTGTATTCAAGCACTTTAATATCGGCTTTTCTTACAGCATCAAGCACTGCAGGCGGGGTTTCAATATCCGGCTGGCCGATATTAAGATGATAAACCGTGATCCCCCTTTTCTTTGCAGCTTCTGCGTAAGGAACCAGTTTGCGTATGGGTGAGGGCGGCATCAGGTGCCCCCTTTCTGAAATCTGTAGCATATTTCAAAGTTAAGGGAATGTGTGGTTTTGCCGGCTGGAGCATCAAGCCCTCCTGTCTTATACAAAAATGCCCTATACAATGAAACGGTATATTCAGAGCTTAATCATCCTGTGTACGCCTTCTTATCTTACCTTTGAAATACCGACTGACGGAGTGCTGAATGGCTAACTGTAAATGCCCTGCGTAGCGGAGTTAATGTCTAAACTGTATGAATAAAATAAATCTCGCAGAAAAATTTTCACTCTTCCATGACCACTGGAACCCCAGGATTGCAGGTGAATTAAACGGTCAGATGGTGAAACTGGTAAAATTTAAAGGCCCGTTTACCTGGCACAAACACGATAATGAAGATGAGCTGTTCCTTGTAGTGAAAGGAAGTTTTGTAATGGAGCTCCGTGATGGCCATATTGAACTGAATGAAGGGGAGTTTCTTATTGTGCCCCGTGGTGTGGAGCACCGGCCCAATGCTGCAGGTGAAGTGCAGGTATTGTTGTTTGAACCAGCCTCTACCCTGAACACCGGCAATGTAAGGGATGAGTTTACCAAAACAACCCTGGAAAAATTATGATTGGCTTGCAGTTAACAGTATAAAACAGTAACTTCAGCAAATCAAAACCAGTGTTATGAAAACCATCCTGGTTTGTTTGTTCCTCAGTGCATCTTTGTACTATCCCTGCAAAAACAGAGAAATAAAACCGGTACAAAAAGATACCCTTCAAAATATTCCGGTAAAAGATACCTCAGTTAGTTTTACTGCACAAATACAGCCCATTCTGGTAAAGAATTGTTCACCCTGTCATTTTACCGGCGGAAAGATGTATGAAAGGCTGCCCTTTGACAAAGCCGCAACTGTTCTTAAAACAGAAGCACAACCCGGCATATTGAAGCGCATTAAAGATGAGAAAGAAAATACACTGATCAGGCAGTTTATTGAACAGGGAGGAAAGAAATAAATGTCCGCCACAGATACCACAGATTAACACAGACTATGTTTCCCCGCAAATTATTCTTTGCACGACATTCAAGCCCAATGAATCAATAACTTTATGAAAACTTATCCTGAATAAATGCCGGTAATAGAACTGGATACCTTCATTAACGCACCCGCTGAAATTTGTTTTGACCTTGCACGGAGCATTGACCTTCACCAAACTTCAATGGGCAAATCAAAAGAAAAGGCCATTGCAGGCAAAACCACCGGCCTTATTGAACTGAACGAAACTGTTACATGGCGTGCAAAACATTTCGGCATATGGCAAACCCTCACTTCAAAGGTTATTGCATACCATTACCCGGAGTTTTTTGCAGATGAAATGGTAAAAGGGGGTTTCCACTCTTTCAGGCACGAACATCATTTTATAAAAACGACACACGGGACACTGATGAAAGACAGGTTTGAATTCAAAACACCTTTGGGATGGATAGGGAAAATTGCCAACCAGCTTTTTCTTACAAAGTATATGACTAACCTTATTGCAGAGAGAAACAAAGTAATAAAAGAAACTGCTGAGAACGGAGAGTGGAAAAAAATACTTAATACCTGAAATGTAATAGTAGCAATGGCCAGGTTTTCCCCTCTCACTAATCTGTGAAATCTGTGGCAAAAAAAAATTGTTGATTAGTGGATTGCTATCAATACATCACATACTCACCCCGTGGGTTTACTGCAATAACAGGCAATTGTTTGGTTACTTCAAAATAATCAAACACCTGTTTCATCTGCTTTTCAAAAGTTTTCAGGTCAGCATCATCCTTTATCATCTTGTCAAGGTATGTCATGCTGCGCTGTACATTAAACCTTACGGGGAAGATGTGCACCGGGATAAATTCCTGCCCGGTATTCTTGGCATGTGAAGTAATTACATACAATTCTTCTATCTGCGGATTGGTTATAGGTATGCAGCCCTGTGTAACACAACTGCCGTGAATGTAAATGTCGCCTCCGGGCTGTATGGAATCTGCAAGTACTTTATCAGATGCGTTGGGATAATTTAAACCGAGGGAAAGATGGTAAGCGCTGTTGGGGTTAAACTCATTAATGTAATAAAATCCTTCAGGCACCTGGTAATCTCCCTGTATGCGCTTGGGCCCGAGTGTGCCTGCAAGGGCGCATACTTTATAGGTTTTAAAATGTTTGTATTCGGCATTTATATCATTCTTTACCCATACCTCAAGTTCGCTGTCAAATTTAAATGACCTTACATACACATACTTGGCCGGCCACTGCAGTTTTTTTGCTTCAAATTGCCTGCGCAGCGTATCTTCTTTTCTCTTAAAAACGTCAGATACTTTATTGTATGACTTCTGGTAATCAACAAATGAAGTTTGTGCAACGCTGCTGATGCAGAACCAGAGCATGCCGACCGGAAGGAAGAAACCTGATTTTTTCATAAGTATGTGGATGTATCCTCTAATTTAACGGGTTTTTGAATTTTTTAATACAGCAAACCTACGGATTTAATTGTTAAATATCCCCCGTTAAAACCGGGGGATTATACTATTATAAATTTCCACGCTGTTCCTGCTCCCTTTCAATGGCCTCAAACAATGCCTTGAAGTTACCTTTTCCAAAGCTCTGTGCGCCTTTGCGCTGTATAATTTCGAAAAACAAAGTGGGCCTGTCCTGCACCGGTTTAGTAAACAATTGCAGCAGGTAGCCCTGGTCGTCCCTGTCAACCAGTATGCCCAGATCCTTCAATGGCCCAAGGTCTTCATCAATGTGCCCTACCCTGTCCAGCAGGTCGTCGTAATAAGTTGTGGGTACTTTTAAAAACTCCACTCCCCTGCTGCGCAGTCCGGTAACCGTATGCACAATGTCGTTTGTAGCCATGGCCACATGTTGCACCCCTTCGCCCATATAAAATTCAAGGTATTCCTCCACCTGCGATTTCTTTTTTCCTTCAGCAGGTTCATTAATCGGGAATTTCACATAACCGTTTCCGTTGCTCATCACCTTGCTCATAAGGGCAGAATATTCGGTGGAAATATCCTTGTCATCAAACGTAAGGATGTTTCGGAAGCCCATTACCTCTTCATAAAACTTTACCCATTTGTTCATCTGGTTCCATCCTACATTGCCCACGCAGTGGTCAACAAACAACAAGCCGGTATCTGTTACCTGGTAATGCGGGTTCTTCCACTCCCTGTAACCAGGCATAAATGCGCCATTGTAATTCTTTCTTTCCACAAACAAATGAACCACTTCGCCGTAAGTATGTATGCCGCTCAGTACCACTTCGCCGGCTTCGTCTGTAAACCTGAAAGGTTCCATATAACTTTTTGCTCCGCGTTTTATGGTTTCATGCCACGCACCTGTTGCATCATCCACCCTTAATGCAAGCGCCTTTACCCCATCGCCATGTTTGTAAACATGGTCTGCAATAACATTGCCGGGCCGCAATGCGGTGGTAAGTACAAGTGTAAGCTTATGCTGCCTTATGGCATAGCTGGCCCTGTCTCTTATGCCCGTTTCAGGGCCTGCATAAGCCAGCGGCTGAAAGCCGAATGCATTCATATAATAATGGGCAGATTGTTTGGCATTGCCCACATACAGTTCCACATAATCCGTTCCCTGCAGTGGCAGAAAATCGGATTGTGTTTTTGCAGTGGTATCGGTAGCAATTATCGTTGACATAAAAAAAGTTTGAAAATTTGGAATTCCGGGTTGCCGGCCCGGGGTTTACTATTAAGCTTCCGTTGTGCCTGTCCCGCTCATGCGGCGTCACCCCCTTGTACGGTTGTCCCGCTATTCGGCATAGCGTATGCGGCATTCAATAATTCTGTTCTGCAGAGAGCGCATTATTATTTCCCTTCAGGGGCCAGGGGTACCGCTTCCATGGCCAGCGCTTCCATCAGCAGGCAGTAATTGCTGCGCTTGTCACCAAAGGTTTTATGAGGATAGTCGGGAACCATAAATTGATAACATAAAGATAAAAATTTCCTGCTGGTAAACTTTGTCAAAGTTGGTTAACCGATAATTCCCGTGGTGTAGCAACTCTTTACTATCTTCACGCCACAAACTAACGCTCATGATGAAAGTTGGGATCCTTGGGGGGGGCCAGTTGGGTCGCATGCTTTTACAACAGGCAGCTAACTACCCTGTACAAACCTGGGTTATGGAAAACGATGATCACTGTCCCGCCGCTTATTTATGCCATCATTTTATAAAAGGGGATATCCGGGATTTTGATTCCGTTTATCAGTTCGGCAAACAGGTTGACGCTCTTACCATAGAAATAGAAAATGTAAATGTTGAAGCGCTGGAGAAATTAGAAAGCGAAGGATTAAAAATTTATCCCCGCCCTTCTGCCTTAAAAACCATTAAAAGTAAAATATTACAGAAAGAATTTTACAAACAATTCGCCATTCCCACTCCCGAATTTCATGTGGTAAACACACTGGATGATGCCAAAGCATTGCATGAATTTCTTCCCGCAGTACAAAAGCTGGGAATGGGTGGCTATGATGGCCGCGGCGTACAGGTGCTGCAAACCACAGAAGATTACGACAAAGGCTTTGATGCACCCAGCGTACTGGAAAAGCTGGTTGCCATAGATAAAGAAATTTCAGTGATAGTTGCAGTAAACGATAAAGGTTCAACAACGCTTTATCCCCCCGTTGAAATGGTGTTTGACCCTTACCTGAACATTTTGGATTACCAGATAGCCCCTGCCGATATACCTGAAAGGATTTTGTGGAAAGTAGAAGCCATTGCCATGTCTGTTGCAAGGAACCTGCGTTCACCCGGCATTTTTGCAGTTGAAATGTTTATTGACAAAAAAGGCGAAGTGTATGTAAACGAAACAGCGCCCCGTGTGCACAACAGCGGCCACCATACCATTGAAGCCCATTACTGCTCGCAGTTTGACATGCTGTGGAGGATTATACTTAACTATCCCATGGGTGTTACCGATGCCATTATGCCTTCGTTAATGATAAACATCCTCGGCGCTGAAGGTTATTCCGGCGAACCCTGTTATGAAGGGATAAATGAAGCGCTTGAGATACAGAATGTGTTCATCCATATTTATGGCAAACGCAACACCAAACCCGGCCGCAAAATGGGCCACGTTACCATACTTGGTAAAAACAAACAGGACCTTGTTCACGAAGCCAATAAGATTAAACGCACACTGCTGGTAAAATCAAAATAGCAGCAGGGAAAATTCAGTATGGCCATGGTTAATCCGCTTGTTGGAATTATAATGGGCAGCGACAGCGACCTTGATATAATGAAAGCTGCTGCTGATGTGCTGAAGGAATTCGGGATACCGCATGAAGTAACAGTGGTTTCTGCACACCGCACCCCGTTACGAATGGTTGATTATGCATCCACCGCAAGGGAAAGGGGAATAAAAGTAATTATCGCCGGAGCAGGCGGCGCCGCTCATTTGCCCGGCATGGTGGCATCCATCACTTCACTGCCTGTTATTGGTGTGCCCATCAAATCATCCAATTCAATTGACGGCTGGGATTCTGTGCTTTCTATTCTTCAAATGCCCAATGGCATTCCTGTAGCAACAGTTGCACTGAATGCTGCAAAAAATGCAGGCATACTTGCCGCTTCCATCATTGGTTCATTTGATGCTGCTACAGGGAAAAAAGTAGAAGCCTACAAAAAAAACCTTGAGGCGGATGTATTGAAGAAAGTGGAGAAACTTAAAAATGAAGGCTGGGAAAACCTGTTTGATCAGTGATATTCCAGTACCGTAAACTGCTGCTCCAGCGCAGGTGAATGTGTATATAAATCCTCCAGGAATTTTTTACCCAACTTAGCATACCAAGGCATAAAATTATCAATCCTTTCCTGCAAGCCATCACCCGGAAAAAGTTCTGCTTTTATTTTCTGCAACTGCCTTTGCTGCGTTTCGTATTTTCTTTTTTCTGCACGCAGCATTTTCTTTTCAAGGTTATCAATGCCTTTTAATGCTTCTGTTTCCAGGGCTGCAATGTATTGCAAAAGGGTTTTGTCAATGGCGCCTGCTTTTTCTGAAAGTTCCCTGTATATTTTTTGAATGGCTGCTTTTTCATCCAACAGGGTTAATTTATTTTCCGATTCCCTTTTTACCAGTTGGTTCAGCAATTCTGCATCAGGCTGAAACATATCTTCCACTGAAAAACCCATCTGTTCAATTTTTTCCCTTTGCTCACTGTTCAGTATAAGAAAACTGTTCCGCAACACAAGAACCGGGTAGGGCACATTATAATAATTAAATAGTTTCTTTAACTCAAGCCAATATGCAATTTCTGACCCGCCGCCAATAAATGCCACACCGGGTAAAATCATTTCCTGGTATAAACCACGCAGCACCACATTAGGACTGAACCTGTCGGGGTGCGATTGCAATAACTGAAGTATTTCGTCAGTTTTAAAATGCTGGGTGCTGTTGAGCACATGAAAGCTGCCGTTGTTTCTTTCAATCCGCTCACGGCTGTTTTCTTCCAGGTAAAATAAATTTATTTCACGAGGGTTTACCTGCACTTTATACTGGTCTTCGAGTGCTTTACCCGTTTCGCTAACTATTTCATAAGCTTTGTGCTTTAACAGGTCATCCTCAAAAACCTTCTGCATTTTCTGTTTCAGGTCTGCATTATCAGGTAATAAAACCAGCAAACCATATTCTGCAAACAAGGTATTGATTAAGCTGAATGTGGCTTCGGCTACAGATAAGCCTTCTTTGTAACAATTTTTTAAAATGTCCACCACTTCTTTTCCATAAGGTTCAACACCCAACTGCCCTTCAATAAAGCCTGTTAATTGCAGCAGCTTTTTATCCACTTTCATCCTGCCCACAGCCCCTGACTGACCTGTTTCCCAACTGAGCTTTACGCCATTCAGGTTCACCTGGCTCAGTTCATCAAGGTCGTTGTCTTCACTGCCCATATAAAAAACAGGCACAAAACGGTAAGCAGGCAATTGTATATTCAAGTCATCCGCCAGTTTAATGGCATGGATGATCTTATAAATAAAATAGAGATAACCGGTAAAAATATTGGGCTGGTGCGCTGTGCAAATGGTGAAGGTATTTTCACTCGCAAGCGCATCAAGGTTTTTTTCCTGTAAGGGAGATAAGGTTGTGGACTGGTATATTTTTTTAATGGTTCTGACCAGCAACCTGCGGTCGGTATTAAAGCCCTTTCTTGAAAGAACTGCTTGTTTTATCCCTTCAACAGAAACAGGGTGCTCATAAAAGTCTTTTATATTGGGTGATTGCTCCAGGTAATCGTTAACCAGTGAAGAAAATTGGTTGGTTTTGCTGTAAGAAAGATAAGTAGCAGTACAATCCACTAAAAAAAATTTCGGCTAATGTCGTTAAAAAAATACAGAGCGGTTTACCAATTATAAAATCTTTAAGAGTTTAACACCTCCCCTTCCAGGTCGTAATCGTACGCCTTAACAATGCTAACAGGATAAAACTCACCTATTGAAAGTTTTTTGGCTGAATTGACCACCACTTCATTATCCACCTCCACACTGTCAAACTCAGTCCGCCCCAGGTAGCGGCCTGCTTCTTTTTTATCAATCAGTACCTTAAAAGTTTTACCTACTTTCTCCTGGTTTTTTTCAAAGGAAATTTCCTGCTGCACTTCCATAATATCCTGCGCCCTTCGTTCTTTTTCTTCAGCAGGCACATCATCTTTCAGTTCGTATGCGGAAGTGCCTTCTTCATGGCTGTAAGTAAAAATCCCCACCCTGTCAAAGCGCTGTCTTTGTAAAAAGCCTTTCAGCTCTTCCACATCATCCAGAGTTTCTCCCGGAAAGCCGGCAATTAAAGTAGTGCGGATACAAATACCGGGTACTTTTTCACGAATGGCCCAAACGAGGTCTTCCATTTCCTCCCTTGTAATTTGCCGCTTCATGGCTTTAAGCATGTTGTTGGCCGCATGCTGAAGAGGAATATCGAGGTAATTGCAGATGTTTTCTCTTTCCCGCATCACATCCAGCACTTCAAGTGGAAATTTATGCGGGTAAGCATAGTGAAGGCGGATCCATTCCAGGCCTTTTACATCAGCCAGCCGATGGAGTAAATCAGCCAGCATTCTTTTCTTGTAGAGATCAAGGCCGTAATAAGTAAGTTCCTGCGCAATCAGCATTACTTCTTTTACACCCCTCTTTACCAAACCTTCGGCTTCCTTAACTATGTCTTCAATGCTTTTGCTTACATGGCTGCCACGCATCAGGGGGATGGCGCAAAAAGAGCAGGTGCGGTTACAGCCTTCAGAAATCTTCAGGTAAGCGTAATGCTGCGGAGTGGCCAATAACCGTTCACCAATCAATTCCGTTTTATAATCTGCCTCAAATTGCTTCAGTATAAGCGGAAGTTCCATAGTACCGAACCAGGCATCCACTTCAGGAATTTCCTTTTCAAGGTCATCACGGTACCTGTGACTCAGGCATCCCGTAACATACACCTTATCCAGCTTACCCTTTTGCTTTAAAGAAACCTGGTCAAGAATCGTATTAATGCTTTCTTCTTTTGCCTTTTCTATAAAACCACAGGTATTTACAATTACGATGTTGTGATCCCTTTTCCCGTTTTCATGCACCACATCAATATCGTTGGCCTTTAGCTGTCCGCTTAAAACCTCGCTATCCACCATATTCTTACTGCACCCGAGGGTTATGATGTTAACCTTGTCCTTTTTCAATGATTTTGTCTTCATAAATGAGCGGCAAAGGTAAATAGTTCCCCTTGGGATGGGCAAATTACCACCCCTATTACCACATTTTGTTTAAGATTTACCCTTAATGAGTTTGTCAAAATACCCCAAAAGTGGAAAATTTTAACAGAATTACCCAAAAGTGGTATTGTATCAAGTATGAAAATCAGTAACTTTATATAAGAAAATATTTCGTATAGCGTTATTAGTCTGGCAACATTCTTTAAATGTGAAGTAAGGAAAAGTGAGAGAAACAGGAATTACGGTCCTCCCGGAGAACATACCCCAATAACAACCACTACCAGACTATTCCGATTAGCCCTATTAAAAATAAGCAAGCTAAACGCTTTTTATTTGTATAATTTTTCAAACCCATGCCTGATTGCCATTTGTGGCTTTGTCAGGATTTATAAATATGGTGGGTTAGGTGTCAATCAACTTCAGAAATGGCCCCCTCTTCAGGGGGTTATTTCTTTTATTGAACCACTGCTTCTTCACCGTACATCTGTTTCCTGAATTTCAATGAAGGCGAAAGAACAAGTGGACCAAGGCCCAGTTCACCCCATTTCCTGTCAACTGCCTCTATGGTTCTGTCATCTGCTACTATTATATTGGGCCAGTCACGGGAAAAGTTGTCATGCTCTTTGGTTTTGCGGGTACCATCAAGGCCCAGACAAGCAGTGTAATTAGCGGTTGCAGTTTGTCCGTTTCCCATTGCCCTTTTACTTAAATAATAGTCACGTTTAGGATCAAGGTTGTTGCAAAAACGCCAGAGGGCAGTAGCAAGGTCATTTGCATCAACTGTATGTTCAACATAAAGGATCATTTTTATCCCTTCAGCTTCTTTCATATTACAAAGCTGCTCATGCAGCTCACCTATGTGCCCCTTCCGGTTTTTTTCTACAGAAATAACCAGACAGGGAATGCCTTCTTTGAGCAATGATGTATTAACAGCTATTATTTCTTTAAACTTCAGCTTCAAACCATCTTCGGAAAGCGAAAAGTGGGAAAGCGGAAATGAAAAAAAGTCATCCAGTTCCTCATCAAATTTATGTGTGCCGTCAATACACATCTTTCCTCCAAACCCCATTTTGCTGCAACTGTGGTCAAGCACATCCATCGGGCCGGTACTGCAATACACATCTGTTGCAGGGTTCAGGTTTTTGAAAACATAGCGGGCAAGTGATTTGTAATCCTGTATTTTCACTCCTTCATCCGTTAATACAAGTATCTTGTTAAACATCATTTGTCCTGCGCCCCACATGGCATTCATTACTTTTTGCCCCTGGCCTGCATATTCTTTTTTTATTTGTGTAATAACAAGGTTATGAAATACCCCTTCCACCGGCATATCCATATCTACAATCTCAGGAACCATTGTCATTTTGATCGGGGCAAGGAAGATGCGCTCAGTGGCTTTGCCCAGCCAGGCATCTTCCTGTGGTGGTATGCCCACAATGGTAGCAGGATAAATTGCGTTCTTTCGTTGTGTAATGCAGGTAACATGAAAACGGGGATACCAATCGGGCAAAGAATAATAACCGGTGTGGTCCCCGAAGGGCCCTTCCCAAATCAGTTCTTCTCCCGGGTCAACATAACCTTCAATTACAAAATCAGCATCAGCGGGAACTTCAAGTTCAGGTTGGGTTAAACATTTTACCAGCTCTACTTTTCTTTTTCTGATAAAACCAGCGAGCATATACTCATCCACATTTTCAGGTAACGGAGCTGTTGCCGAATAAGCATATACCGGGTCGCCACCTAATGCCACAGCAACAGGCATCCTCTTATTGAGCTTTTTGTACTCATTAAAATGTTTTGCAGAAACTTTGTGTTTGTGCCAGTGCATTCCGGTAAGCGCCGGGCCAAATACCTGCATACGGTACATGCCCACATTACGTGAGCCCGTGTTGGGGTCTTTGGTGTGAATAACAGGTAATGTAATAAATGGCCCGCCATCCTTGGGCCAGCAGGTAATAACCGGAAGTTTTGTAAGATCAGGTTCTTTCCAGATTACTTCCTGGCATTCTCCCTTACCGCTTTTTACTTTAGGCATCCAGCTTCCGAATTCGGCCAGTTTTGGCAATAATCCCAATTTATCAATAATGCTTTCTTTGGGTTTTGTAATCAGTTTAAACAGGCTTTCAATTTCCTTGGCAATATCATCAAGGCCATGTACGCCCAATGCCATGCACATTCTTCTCTCACTTCCGTAAGCGTTCATCAAAACCGGAAACCCATAGCCGGTATTTTCAAACAACAGTGCTTTGCCACCGTTACCGCTTTTGCTGATGCGGTCAGTTATCTCAGCCATTTCCAGTTTGGGGTTAACATAAGTTATTACCCTCACCAGTTCGCCTGCATTTTCCAATGCCCTGATAAATTCAATCTGGTTCCTGTATGCCATATTAATCTCCGGTTATGATGTCAAAAGTAAAACAGCTTTTGCAGAAGAAAGTTGCGAAAAGCAAAACCCCGCCCCGCCTGAGGCGGGGCGGGGCCTTACCCGTTATTCATACTTGGATTTATTTATCTTTTAAAAATTTACCGGGCAACCTGTACGGGATTTCTTTCCTCCGGAAAGAATACTACCCCCGTTACCGCCTGTTGGGAATTTTATAGTAGCGGTTACACCTGAAAAATAATACCAGTCTTTTTGCTTTGACCCTCCTCTTTGAGTGCCATCAACAGGATAAAAAGGATCACCGTCTTTAACTTCATCTCCGCGGTAAGCTATATCAACAGCCTGCTGGCCTTTTGCATTCAGTAAAGTAATGTAATCAACATAGGTGGTGCTTACATCGTCTAAATAATCGGTAAATGTTTTTCTTAAACCAATTTCCCAGCCAAGGGTAACGGTTTCACTTACAACAAACTTAACACCCACACCCAGCGGAATGGCAAATTGTGTAAGCTGGTAAGGTTTCCTGTCGGGGTATTGCGGCAATCCCTGCCCTTCCGTACTCAGCGGCTGCAGGTTAATTTTATTACCGAGTGTATCAAATGTATGGGGCTTAAAACGGAACAGGGATACACCTGCCATTGCATATGGCGTAAACCTTTTGTATTCCAGGTCGAATAAATGATATTGCCCTACAAGGCTTGCATCTAAAATGGGGGAACGGAAACCCAGGTTTCGTTTTCGTAAAAGCTGGCTATTGCTTTTTTTATCTTCAGCCTGTATTTTACCGGTATTAAGTGTTCCGCGGATGCTGAAATGGCTGGTGACTTTATAACTCAACCCGAGGCCTACTGCAAGTTTTGCCTGGTTGAGCGTATATTTTTTTGCCTGCAAGTCGCCCTGATAATTGGAGAAACCACCGAATAATTCAATATTTAATTTTTGGGCGCAGCAGCATGCAGAAGTACAGACAAATAATAACGTAAGCGATTTTTTCACCGTCCGTAGGTTTGTTTGTGAACGCAATACTAAGTTCAAAATTCCTTGCAGAAATGTTAATACTGACTTAACGATAGGAAAAGCGTCAAAGATGATGCCTGATGTGGAAAACTTGCCGGAAAATAAAGGAGATTTTCACGCAAAGGGGCCAAGACGCAAAGAAATCATTTTATAAACCCTTCTGTGCACTCAGTGGTTTTGTGGGATACCTATTCATCAAGTTTCAGCACAGCAAGAAACGCCTCCTGGGGAACTTCTACATTTCCTATCTGCCGCATACGCTTTTTACCTTCCTTCTGTTTTTCCAGCAGTTTTCTTTTACGGCTGATGTCGCCGCCATAACATTTTGCAGTTACGTCTTTGCGCATGGCCGAGATACTTTCCCTTGCAATAATTTTGGCGCCGATTGCTGCCTGTATAGCTATCTGAAATTGCTGACGGGGTAAAAGTTCTTTTAATTTTTCACACAACTTCCTTCCAAAATCCTGTGCACGGCTGCGGTGTATCAAAGCGCTCAGTGCATCCACCTTATCATTGTTCAGCAAAATATCCATCTTCACAATATCGCTTTCACGGTAACCAATGGGGTGGTAATCAAAAGAAGCATAGCCACGTGTCTGGCTTTTGAGCTTATCGTAAAAGTCAAATACAATTTCTGTTAATGGCATTTCAAAAAGCAGCTCCACCCTTGTTGTGGTGAGGTAACTCTGGTTTAAAAGTATTCCACGCTTGTTTAAACACAACGTCATGATATTGCCTATGTATTCCGGTTTGCTGATGATCTGCGCTTTAATAAAAGGCTCTTCAATCCGGTCAATCTTTACCGGATCGGGCATTTCTGTAGGGTTGTTTACAGTAATCTTCTCACCCTTTGTTGTATAAGCAATAAAACTTACGTTGGGTACTGTTGTAATTACTGTTTGGTTGAATTCCCTTTCCAGCCTTTCCTGTATAATTTCCATGTGCAGCATACCTAAAAAGCCGCAGCGGAAACCAAAACCCAAAGCCTGTGATGTTTCCAGTTCATATGTAAGCGATGCATCATTGAGCTGCAGCTTATCCATGCAATCCCGCAGTTCTTCAAAGTCATCTGTATTTACGGGAAAGATGCCTGCAAACACCATGGGTTTTACATCTTCAAAACCCTTGATCATTTCAGGGTTGGGGTTGGAAGCAAGGGTAATGGTATCACCCACCTTTACTTCTTTGGCATTTTTAATACCGGTAATAATGTATCCCACATCGCCGCAGTTCACTTCACTCTTTTCAGTCATTTTCAGTTTTAAAATACCCACTTCATCTGCACCGTATTCCTGACCTGTTGAAACAAATTTTACCAGGTCGCCTTTTTTAATGCTGCCGTTTAAAATGCGGTAATAAACAATAATGCCGCGGAAAGAATTGAATACGCTGTCAAATATCAGCGCCTGCAAGGGGGCGTTTGCATCGCCTTCGGGTGCAGGAATGCGTTCAACAATTGCTTCTAAAATTTTATCAACGCCCTGCCCGGTTCTTCCGCTGGCCAGTAAAATATCTTCAGGTTTGCAGCCAACCAGTTCAATAATCTGGTCCTGCACTTCTTCAATCATGGCGCCGTCCATATCAATTTTATTGATGACGGGTATGATCTCCAGGTCGTTTTCCAAAGCGAGGTAAAGGTTGCTGATGGTTTGCGCCTGTATGCCCTGTGTGGCGTCAACCAGTAACAAAACACCTTCGCAGGCAGCCAGTGCACGGCTCACTTCGTAACTGAAATCAACGTGGCCTGGCGTATCAATTAAATTAAGTATGTATTCCCTGCCATCGGTATGTTTATAATTAATCTGTATGGCATGGCTTTTAATGGTAATTCCTTTTTCCCTTTCCAGGTCCATATCATCCAGCACCTGGTCCATCATATCCCGGTCGCTGATGGTGTTGGTTGATTGCAAAAGCCTGTCAGCCAGGGTAGATTTACCGTGGTCAATATGTGCAATGATGCAGAAATTACGGATGTTCTTCATGAACTTGCTTCCTCATTTTTAAGATGCGCAAAGGTAATGAAAAGGGGTGGATGGGGAGAAGGAAGAAATCTTTTGTTTAGCACTTGTTATTATCTTTATTAAATGCCGAACCTTTTTATTGTTGCCGGTTGTAATGGTGCAGGTAAAACAACCGCCAGTTACACTATTTTACCGGAAATGCTTAACTGCCGTGAGTTTGTAAATGCCGACAGCATTGCCGCGGGGCTATCTCCATTTAATTCTGATAGTGTTGCATTTGCGGCAGGGCGCATCATGTTACAAAGAATTCATCAGCTTATTCAGGATGGTGAAGACTTTGCTTTTGAAACCACACTTTCAACGAGAAGTTATGTTTCACTGATTCAATTTGCTAAAAAGATGAATTATGAGGTAACATTGCTTTTCTTCTGGCTTTATTCCCCGGAATTAGCAAAGCAAAGGGTAGCAGATAGAGTAAGCAAAGGTGGGCATCATATTGAAGCTGAAGTTATAGGAAGGCGATTTTTCAGAGGCATTAAGAACCTTTTTAACCTTTATATGCCTGTTTGTGATAACTGGATGGTGATTGACAACGCAGATGTTTTGCCTGAGCTAATAGCAAGGGGAGGAAAAAATGAAAAAATTATGGTAAAAAATACCGAAATTTGGAATAGCATTTTAAGTCAAAGTAAACATGAAAAATAAACAAACTGATATTAATGAACTTTCAGAGAAAGTAATGCTCGGTTTGCAAAAAGCCCTCCGCAAACTTGTTGAAACAAGCGCCGCAGAAGGCAGATCCCTTGTTATTAAAGTAAATGGTGAAATAAAAAAAGTCCCTGCCAAAGAATTACTTCATAAACTTCCTTATTGAATGGGAACCTGCCTGAAAGGGTTTGGCCTGACAAATACAGGCAATAAAGTTTTTACTATTGATCCTTTAAAATAATTATATGAACCCCAGGGTAAAAGAAGTAAAATGTGAAAGCCCTTACAACCTCATTCTTACTTTCTCTAATAATGAGATAAGAGAGTTCAATTTCTCCGCCTATCTTGGATACCCGGTTTATGAGCCATTAAAAGATGAGAGCTTTTGCCAAAAAGTAACTGTTACGAACGGCACAGTGGCCTGGAACAAAGAAATTGATTTTGCCCCGATACTTTATACCTTGAAAGCAGGATGCTGGCAAGTGTGTAGGAGAAATTGTCTGAGCGAACCACAGTGTCTCAGCATTTAAATAGTCTGTACTTTTTTAATTTTATAAGATGACGGCCATGTGGCAGTATAAGTTTTTTGTAAGTTTAACATATGAAATTATTCAAACTAAAACGCATGACTTGGATATTTTTAGTTTCGGTAGCGACTGCCGTACTTGCCTTTTTATCTGGCTATCTTCAATACAGAGAAAAAATTGAAGCGACACAAAAGAATTTAAAAAAAGAACAAGAGCTGAATGAGATATATAAAAAACTACAAGAAAAAAGTGATGAAATTATTAGTTTACAGACGGTTAATCAAGAAAAAACAGATCAATTAGTAGAGGTTCAAAAAAAGTTGCAAGAAAAAAGTGATGAATTAGTAAATATCCAGACAAAAAGCCTAAATGAACTAACAGGTGGAAATAGCTATCCAAGATGTCATTTACCTATTTCTAATGATGCAAGTGAATTATTCGTAAAAATCTTTAATCATGGAGAATATACGATAGATAAGTTGATAATAAAAATAATTGATATCGGAGATTACCGGTATGCCAATGCTTCTGAAATATTAACACAATTTGCAAAATTTGGAATGAGCACACAAAATGTACCTGCTTGGCCAAGCAGATACAATGCTGCAGATAGGATACACGTTGAATTGATTGGTGAAAAAAACTTTGACATTCTTAAACCTAAACAAGAATATACTTTTACCTTGCCTATTCCAAAAAATGATTTTCAAGGTTACAATATTTTATGCCAATCAACCAGAAAAGACTGGGTGATTTTACTTCGGCTTTCTAAATATGAATCAGAACAAAAAGGGTTATATCCTAAATATAAAGCTGTTTACAAAGTATTACGAATTGAAAGGGATGGATATTCCGAGTTGTTCAAATCGCTTGGACCATATGATGGGTTTCCACTCAATAATAAGGGTGAAATCAAATGGTTTAACAGTGAGTTACAAATGAAATGGTAAACTCTTTAACATTTACGTGCCCAACAACATATCGTCTATTAGATAACTTGAATAACGCCTACATTTCACTCAGTGAATTATATCTACAAATACCTCAACCACCTCTTCCCCGGGTTTACAGCTTTATACTTTGCATACCACCTGCATAAAAAATAAAGCAGGGCCACATTAATGATAAAAACAAGGTACAGCAGGCCAGGGCCCCATCGGTCGTTTTCATTTTCAAAATAAACATAAGGCGCAGTGTTGTACCATTCGCTGTGTGCGCTTCCGGTTCTTATTAAATTAACAACAAGTGCGCTGATATGAATAAGCGGTATGTGCAGCAGGTAATAGAACATGGGCACTTTGCCAAATACTTCAAGCGCAGCAGCCAGCCAGCCTTTTGCTTTTTCAGCAAAAGGAACCAGTGCAATCAACGGCCCGAGTGTCATGAGCAGGTAAAGTTGTGATGCAGGGTATTTGTTCTGGTTCAGCAAACGTAAAATAAACGGCGGTGCATCCGGAGAAGCAGGTTTGTTTAAAACAATAATGCTTCCGGTGATAAGAAACAGTGCAATTGCTGAAAGCCCTATGCGCAAACAAATTTTGTTGCGCCTTGCGGGTTCCATCTGCAGTATCATTCCAAAAGCATAACCCGCAGCCATTACGCCAATCCAGGGAACAATCACATAAAGAATGGTGATGCCCTGCGGCCCTTCCAGCCCTGAAGTATAAATAAATTCCCAAAACCTTCCGAATGCTTCACGGGAGGATTGCGGAAGCAACTGCGGTACATAAGAAAAGACCTGCTGAACAGCTATGATAACCACACCTGCAATACCAGCTGTTACCGGTTTAAGCTTTACCAGCAATGCCATCAGCACCATGCAGCAGCCCAGCATCCAGATAACACCGGCGAGTGTGAAGCCGGCATAATCAAAATTAAATGTCCAGCAAAAACGGATGAGCGTTAATTCAAGTATCACCAGCAGTATACCCCGTGTTAAGAGAAAACGGGAAAGGGCATTGGTATTATTAACTTTTCTGCCATAGAGAAAAGCGCTTGTGCCTGCAAAGAAAACAAAGCCCGGTGCACAAAAATGTGTAACCCATCTTGTAAAAAATATTCCTGGTTCCGGCCCTCCTGCCGGAATGCCTGAATACACACGTACATGGTCAATGGCCATGAGCACCATGATTGCCCCGCGAAGTATGTCAACCGAACGTATTCTTCTGAAAGCGGCGGATGCCGGGGCTAAACTCATTGCTGATTTTGTTGAGAAATATAAATATAAAAAAAATCTTCCTCCCGCCTGAATATGCAACAGTGTTATTAACACTTTGTGAAAACATGAACCCGGGCGCTGATTTAAATGATCAAACCACGATGCCCCACCCTCCTGGTATTACTCAATTATCTGATCTTACCGGGCAAAGGTGCCATGGCTGCCAAAATCATTTTATAAAAGGTTTGTGTGTATTGAAATCTATCTCTACCTTTTGCCCTCAAAAAAACCAGCATATGTATAAACTGCTTTTAGCAATTTCACTGTTCCTGTTTTTTGCAGCCTGCAAAGAAGAGTCAAAACCCCCGGGGGAAGTAAAACAATATACCATTGATCAGTTCTTTCAGACGGAAGGTATCAATGGGGGCGTGTTTAATGCTGATGAAACTAAAATACTCGTCAACAGCAACCGTTCAAAAATCTTCAATGTGTATGAACTGAACCTTGCCGATACCAGTATGAAGCCCGTGACCAAATCTGTTCAGGAATCTTTTTTTGTTGCCGATTATGTACCCGGCACCGGTCATTTTATTTACAGCGCCGATAAAGGCGGTAATGAAAACGACCATCTTTACCTGCAAAGAACGGACGGTAAAGTAACTGATCTTACCCCCGGTGAAAAAGAAAAAGCTTCATTTTATGGCTGGACAAAAGATAAAAAGGCTTTTTACTATGGGAGCAACAAACGCAACCCCCGGTTTTTTGATGTGTATAAAATGGATACTGTTTCATGGATGCCCAAAATGCTTTACCAGAACGATAACGGGATGGATGTAGGCGGCATTTCTTTTAATGAACGCTACCTGGTACTGACCAAAAACATTACGACAGATAAAAATGAAATGTACCTGTTTGATGCGCAAACCAAAACCACCAAGAAGTTATCGGCCGACAGTTTGGGAGATGCCACTTATTCGCCGGCAGGTTTTGAGCCCAATGACGAATACCTTTATTACACCAGCAACGAAGGAAAAGATTACACGTACGTTATAAAATATAAACTTGCAGACGGCACAAAGGAAAAATTCTTTGAAACCAACTGGGATGTTGCCTATATGTTCATCAGCGAAAAAGGGAAATACCATGTAATCAGCATTAATGAGGATGCAAGGGATAAAGTACTGCTGTTTGACCATGCCGCCGGCAAAGAACTTGACATGCCTGAGATTAACGGCGGTTATATTGCCGGCGTTACCATTTCCCCGGGTGAAAAGAAAATGCTGCTGACAGTTGTGAGCGACCGCAGCAGCGCAAACAAATACCTGTACAACATTGAAACAAAAGAACTGAAACAATTAACGCAAACGTTAACTGCAGAAGTAAAACCTGATGACCTTGTTGATGCGGAGATTGTACGATTCAAATCTTTCGACAGTCTTGAAATACCTGCTGTTTTTTACAAACCGCATAATGCATCTGCCACCAATAAAGTTCCTGCTTTAGTATGGGTGCATGGCGGCCCAGGCGGCCAGAGCCGTGCAGGCTATTCCACCACCATCCAGTACCTTGTTAATCATGGTTACGCTATTCTTGCCGTAAATAACAGGGGCAGCAGCGGTTATGGAAAGGCATTTTATAAAATGGACAATAAAAACCATGGTGATAAAGACCTGAAAGATTGTGTATGGGGAAAGAAATGGCTGGCCAAACAGGATTACATTGACAGAAGCAAGATTGGAATTTACGGCGGCAGTTATGGCGGTTTTATGAGCCTTGCTGGCATCATTCAATACCCTGATGAATTTGCTGTGGGTGTTGATGTATTTGGTGTAGCCAACTGGCCGCGTACATTAAAAAGCATCCCGCCTTACTGGGAAAGTTTCAAACTTGCTTTATACGATGAAATGGGCGACCCTTATGGCGCCGATTCAGCACGTTTAAGAAATGTATCTCCTTTATACAATACAGAAAAAATTAAAACACCCTTGCTGGTATTGCAGGGTGCAAACGATCCGCGGGTATTGCAGGTGGAAAGCGATGAAATTGTTGCAGGCGCCAAAAAGAACGGAACACCTGTTGAGTATGTATTGTTCCCCGACGAGGGGCATGGGTTTGTGAAAAAAGAAAACCAGATAAAAGCAGCTGATGAAACGCTTAAGTTTTTAAACAAATACCTTAAAAAGCAGCCTGTGCCTTCTAAACTAAACTGATAAACCGGCACAGGGTTTTGCCATTATCGCATATCAAAAAAAATCAACAGCCCAGGTTATTCAGGGCATTCTCCAGAGACTGCCTGTCTGTTTGAGAAAGACCTGAGGCGCAGGAAGAATTAAGGTAATCCTGAATTGCTGTTTTATATATGCACAGTTTTGAGGGGTGGGACTGGCTGCATATTGCTGTGCAGCGGCACTTACCCTTTTTGCGGACGAATCACACCCTGATTTATCATCTTTTTTACAAGCACCCAACATTGTAATGCTTGCAACCATAACCAGACAAAAAAGATATTTCTTCACAGTTACTGCTTTAACTTTAAAAATCAATTCAGAAAAATAAGCTAAAATTTTATTTGTAATAACCGGCATTGCTGCCGGAGTGATATGACATAAACACCTGTATTTTAAGAAATCACTCGTAACGTAACGCTACAATGGGGTCCAGCCTCGAAGCTTTCCACGCAGGGTATAAACCTGCAATAAGGCCTACTACAGAACAAATAAAAATTCCGCTGAAGATAATTTTCCACGGCACAAAGAAACTGGTATTCATTAACGAACCAACGAGGTTGCCTACCAGCACTCCTAGGAAAATACCGATGGCTGCACCCATCAGGCTGATTACAATCGACTCAAACAAAAACTGCAGGCGGATATTTTTTTTCTTTCCTCCCAATGCTTTTACAAGGCCCACTTCCTTGGTTCTTTCAGTAACAGCTACCAGCATGATGTTCATCAGGCCAATTGCAGCGCCTATTAAAGTTATAAAACCAATAGCCCCTGCTGCTGCAGTAATGGTGCCTAAAAGTTTTATAAACGTCTCCGCAATGCTGTCGCTTTTATCCACATAAAAGTTATTTTCCTCCATTGTACTCAATCCCCTCACGGGCCTGAAAGTGCCTTCCGCTTCGCCAATGGCTTCGTCTAAGTTTCTTACATCATCCACCATTACACCTATGGAATAGTTTTTATTGGGATTGGAAAATAAACGGCGTACATTATTATAAGTAGTAAAGGCTACATTATCCAATTGTAAAAATGCACTTGATCCTTTCTCCTTTAATATGCCAATTACCCGGTATTTGTTATTGCCTATCCTCAACACTTTATCCAGCGCCCTTTCAGTTTTTTCTCCAAACAGTTTATTGGCAACATCTTTTCCGAGGATGCAGACATTACGGCCGCTTTCTATATCAAGTTTATTAAAATCCCTTCCGTATGCTATTTCGTAGCCATTGAGCCTGACATAATTCTCATCGCCGCCGTTAAGGGTAACAGTTGGATTGGTTTTTTTATTTTCAAAAAAAGCCGTCTGGTTCCTGCCACCATTTAAACCAATGCTAACACTGGCGGGATAATTATACCTGGCTTTAAATTCTTTGGCCTGCTCATAGGTAATCACCTTTCCGGTATTGGATTTTTTTACTTTCTTCTTGTCTCTCTTATCTGTTTTCTTTACGCCCTCATCGCCAAAATGCATCCTTCTTTCCCTGAAACGGATATTAAAGGCATTGGCCCCCATATAAGAAAAACTTTCTCTCAGGCTGTTGTTCATGGCCTCAATGGCAGTAATGATGCCCACAAGGGCCATGATACCAAAAGCTATAATGGCTACAGTAATACCTGTGCGCAAACGGTTTCCCTTAACAGTCCTGAACGCCAGGAGAAGCGTATCTAAAAATTTCATGCTGTATAAATCATTATAAAATTAAGAAGCCCGGAACGAAGATAAAATTTAGTTTGATGAGCGGGACATGCTGCAGCCTGAGGTTACTGGATTCATGATAGAAAATGGCAGTAAACAGGGCAGTAAAAGCTGTTCAATACCCGGGCCAGCCAATACCGGCCCCGTTTGCAGGTATGTATCAGTTACTGGCCGCCGAACACCCTGAAATCATTTAAAACAGGCATTTTCAGCCTGCAAGTTATCCACAACGTAAAAATACTGGCGGGTATTTGCTTTACTGAAATACAGGTATTTACCTGCCTGAAACCCGCTACAGTCCTGCATTTCTACGAAACAGGGCTATGAGAAACCGGTTGTGCAGGTTATATTTGTTATCGCAATTGATCGCAGGTACAAACCGATACAGTTGCACGGTAATCCGGTCAATGAAAAGCCTTACATCCGCCCGCCGGATTACTCATGTGCAAATCCTCTCCAATTATTCTATG
>JANRKT010000008.1:0-7300 GCA_033763355.1 Chitinophagaceae bacterium
TACAACATTTGCGCAGCAGCCCGTTACTGTTCTTGTTTCCGCAGGCAAATACCCCCGATACCAGACGCCGGTTGTGGTAAAGCTGCCAAACCCTGTTAACAGCAATAAACCTTACCAGTTGCAAAACCAGCAAACAGGCCGTCTGGTACATGCCCAGTTGCCGGACAGTGTTACCCTTGTATTTGTAATGGAAGATTCCATGAAAGCAGGCGCAACACATGCTTACCTGTTAAAAACATCTACGGCGCTGGTGAGGAGAAACACAGTGAAGGTTAAAAAGACCGATGAAGGTTTGCTGGTTACCTCCAATGACAAACCTGTTTTCTTTTACCATACCAGGGAAGTTATGCCGCCGCCGGATAGCCCCCTGTATTATAAACGCAGCGGGTTTATTCACCCGCTATACAGCCCCGATGGCAAAATACTTACGGATGATTTTCCGGCCAACCATGCCCACCAGCACGGCATATTCATGACATGGGTGAATACCACATTTAAAAAAGAGTTTCTTGATTTTTGGAACCAGCATTTACAGAAAGGAACGGTTGAACATGCTGAAGTATTAAGCATCAGGCAGGGAACAGTTTGCGCACAGTTACAACTGCTGTTGCGGCATAAAAGCCTTAAACACGGCGAAGTGATGAAAGAAAAATGGACCATTACGGTTTATCCTTTCAGCAGTTATTTTTTATTCGACCTGGAATCGGAACAGGTGAACACAACAGGCGATACTTTATTTCTGAACAAATATCATTACGGCGGACTGGCATTCCGCGGTACCCGCAACTGGGACCCCTTCAATAAAAAATATTTTCAGAACAACTGGAACATCGTTACCAGCGAAGGCATTAAAGATTCAGCAGCGAACCATACAAGGGCAAGATGGGTGGATGCAGGCGGCGCTGTGGATGGCATTGTAAGCGGGGCAACAGTATTCAATCATCCCTCCAATTTCCGTTACCCGCAAAGTATAAGGGTTCACCCCAATATGCCCTATTGGGCTTTTGCCCCGGTGGTGGATAGTGCATTTTACCTGGCACCGGGTATCGCTTATCACTCACGTTTTCGTTATTATGTGCACCGCGGCGCCCCTTTAAAAGATGTGATTGAAAAATTATTTACAGATTTTACCGAACCGGTTGAAGTGAGGGTGATGAAATAAAAAACCTCCGGGTTTTATCAACGGAAAGCATTTATTTCAACCTCATCAAAAAAACCCGGAGGTTTATAGCAGTAAATTCAGTTCTCCCCAATCCTCTCCTTCCATGCCAGCATACCGCCGGTAAGGTTTTTTACATTCTGAAAACCCATCGTTTCAAGTATCAATGCCGCCATACCGCTGCGGTTACCGCTGCGGCAATAGCATATCACTTCTTTTTCTTTCAAAGTTTCCAGTTCGTCCACTTCCATATTCTTTATCCTGCCCAGCGGGTGCAATACACCGCCGATATTGAACTCAGCGTTTTCTTCCGGTTCCCTTACATCAACAAGGTTCAATGCTTCGCCGGCATCAAGCCTTTGCTTCACTTCCTCAACAGTTATATTCTGCATAGCAGTATGTTTTATTTAGTAATCACTTTGAGCGGAGGGTAATGGCCTGGTTATACTGTCAATCTTTCTTTCTGGTTTTGTAAGCTGCAGCCAGATGTCCATCATCTGCCCCGGCCTTATCCTGTTTATCTTTCTTTCTTCATTATACCTTTCAGGGTTCTGCCTGTAAATATAACCTGCGGCGGTATCATTTCTTAAATCAGCATTAAGTTCAACAATACCCAACTGAATAAAGTTGGCATCCAGCAAAACCTTTGCTTCGCCAAAAGGCATCCCGTACAAATCCGGTACGGCAACATCTTCGTTGCCAATTCCGGCGCCCAGCACCAGTGAAATTACACTGCCCATGGTAATTTTGGTTCCCGGCTTTATGCTCACATCATCCAGCAACTGGTCCTTTACAGCATTCTTGGCAATATCAGGAACGTAAATGGTATCGCCCAATTTAAGCCCGCGGGCTTTCATTTCAAGTTCTGCATTTCTGAATGTCATCCCAATAAGGTTGGGCATATCAATGATTGGGGCTTCCGCCCTGTTAATGGTAAGATAAACCGTGCGGTTTACTTTTACGGTTGCATCAGGATCGGGAAACTGCTTTATCACTGCCAGCGGAGGAAGGGTATCAATAAAAACAGAATCCTGCACCAGTACTTCAAAGCCCTGTTTCTCCAGTAAGTTAGTGGCCTCCTCAATCTTTTTTCCTTTCACATCAGGTATGCGGAGGTAATCGCCATGATTGGTCCAGAAGTTCAATGTTTGCAAAAAAATAAAAAGTACAAGAAATGAAATAACCAGCGCTGCAAGCACATTGATCCAGAGGGGCCTTTTTGTGATAAATTCAAATACCATGTCTTGTTTTAATGTGTAATCAGGATTGTGGGTTTAACGCTTCTTCAACCAAAGAAGTATAAAACTCTTTCAGCGTCCACCCTTTTACTTTTACCTGCTGCGGCACAATGCTGTATTCGCTCTGCCCGGGCACTGTATTGATCTCTAAGAGATAAGGTTTGCCGCTTTCTTCATTGTAAATAAAATCCATCCTCACAATGCCCCTGCAATTGAAAATATGGTACGCTTTGGTTGCAGCCCCCCTTACTTTCACAGCGATGCTTTCATCACATTCAGCGGGGGTTATTTCCTTTGATTTGCCGCCGTATTTGGCTTCGTAATCGAAAAACTCTTTTTCTGTAAATACTTCTGTAAAGGGAAGCGTAATGATTTCCCCTTTGCTTTTGAAAACGCCAATGGTAAATTCCCTTCCGCTGATGAATTCTTCCACCAGCACCTGGTCATCTTCTTTAAATGCTTTGTGCAATGCAGATTCCATATCTTCTGCTTTGAACACTTTGCTCATGCCAATGCTTGATCCCCCGTTATTGGGTTTTACAAACACAGGCAGGCTGAGTTGTGAAAGTATTTCCTGCGGGTTTAATGGCGCATGCCTGAAAAGGTGCAATGATTTTGCCACATTTAAACCTGCAAATGCGGCTACGGCAACTGTATAACGTTTATTAAAAGTAAGCGCTGAGGAAGCGGCATCGCAGGAGGTATAAGGCAGGTTCATCAGGTCAAAATAACCCTGCAGTTTTCCATCCTCACCAGGTGTGCCGTGTATGCCGATGAATACCGCATCAAATTTTATTTTTTTTCCGTTAAGGTTTAAAGAGAAATCGTTCCTGTCAATACTGGTTTTGCTGCCATCCGCTGATTCATAAAACCAGCCGCCGGGGGTGATGTCAATTTTGTAAACATCATAGCGGTCTTTGTCGAGGTTATTTTCAATGGTGACGGCGCTTTTATAGGATATCACTGCTTCGCCGGAATAACCGCCGGTTACGAAAGCAATAACGGGTTTATTCATGCAATTGGCCTTTTGGCAAAGAAAGGAAAAAGTATTTAAATGATTTTTAAATTTTGGGGCGAATGCTTTATTCTTCCGGCCGGAGTTGTGTGGCGTCTTCGCCAACACCCTGGTTGCCTGTATCGAGTACAAATTTCCATTTGCCGTCTTTTTGTTTTCGCCAGATGGTAACATAAGTTCCCTTGCTGGTGCTGGCGCTGTCCTTCATGGTATAAATGCCATAAGTGTAACCCAGGTCGCCGCCCTCTGAAACATCAGCTCCACGCGGCTCCCATGTTAAAAGAACAGAAGAATCATTAAAGTTGTTAATGTACTGAATGGCATCAGCGCCCAGCATCGGCATCCTGTCCCTGCGGAGGAGCACCCCGTCATCATCAATATATTCAGTAAATGCTTTTCTGAAACCTTTCTGTTTACTCAGATTGGAAAAATCCACATCAGTCTGCTGCATTTCGTTCAGCGCTTTAATCCTTGCATCGTCTTTTTTAAAATTGAAGTATTTGCAGGAGAACAGTAATGGCAATAAAAGAAGAGGTAAAAATTTCTTCATGTTCAGGTTGTTTAATCAGCAAAAAAAGGGTGAAGGACCTGCAATCATTAAGTTACCTTCACCCTGGCAGCAGGAAATATCACCTGCCTGTACCTGGCGCATAAAGCGACACCAAATAAAGATTTCAAATAACAAATATCAATCAGCAAATCAATTGCAAACAAAAAAACCTCTCGTAACAATTAAGTGCATCAAAAACTGCCGGCATCAGATGTGCAGTTTTGCTTTTTTGTCCATCAGTTCATCCACGGTTTCCTTGTACATTTCATCGGGTACACAGCAATCAACCGGGCACACAGCAGCGCACTGCGGCTCTTCATGAAAGCCCTGGCACTCGGTGCATTTGTTGGGTACGATGTAATAAACATCATTGCTTACCGGGGCATTCTTCTGGTCAGCTTCAATAACTGTTCCGTCCAGCAGTGTAAAGGGGCCCTTTACCGTTGTGCCGTCAGCAATAGCCCATTCCACCCCGCCTTCGTAAATAGCATTATTTGGGCATTCGGGTTCACATGCCCCGCAATTAATACATTCCTCTGTAATCTTGATAGCCATATCCTTTTCTGTTTTTTAAAATCGGTTGGTTTTGGATTTACATTTGCAAAATAAAGTTATAATAATTCATTTGAAAATTCCATGATGAATTTACAACAACGAATTCACATACTGGCAGAACTTGGCAACTATATGAAGGGGGCTACGGATGAATGGTTATTTGTAAGACAAAGGGCTGCTGAAAGCAACAACTGGTTTATACCCGGCTTTATTGACCTTGCCATAAACAATATAACAGAGCAATACCTTGATAAGAACAAATTAACAGAATGGCTGAACGGGTATCTGGTTTCTGACCTCCCGGCAGTACAAAAAAAGGTTGGGATAGTTATGGCAGGCAATATACCCCTCGTGGGTTTCCATGATTTTTTATGCGTATTTGTTTCCGGCCACAGCCAGTTGATAAAACCGTCATCAAGCGACAGCGTTTTAATAACGCACCTGGCAGAAAAAATGGCAGAATGGTATCCCGAAACCCGTTCATATATCAGCTTTGCTGAACAGTTAAAAAACTGCGATGCATACATCGCTACAGGCTCCAATAACTCAGCAAGGTATTTTAATTACTATTTTGGCAAATACCCTCACATCATCCGCAGGAACCGCACTTCAGTGGCCATTCTCCAGGGCAACGAAAGCAGCGGGGAACTGAATAACCTGGCTGATGACATACAGCAATACTTCGGGCTTGGCTGCAGGAATGTTACCAAAATTTATGTGCCTGAAGGATATGATTTTGTTCCGCTACTGGAAGCCCTTCGCCGCTACAGTTATTTCATGGACGGGCACAAATACAAACACAATTACGATTACCACCTTGCTGCACAGATCATCAACAACAGGTATTACATGACAAACGGGTCCATCGTGCTGGTAGAAGACCCATCTCCCTATTCCCCCATCAGCCAGTTGCACTATGAGTTTTACCGGGGCAGGGAATCAGTGATAAATTCTTTAAAAACAGAAGAAATACAATGTATAGCAGGCAGCGGGTATGTGCCTTTTGGAAAAACCCAATGCCCGGGGCTTTCAGAATATGCTGACGGAGCAGACACATTGAAATTTCTGGTAAGTTTATAAACATACTTACAACCATTTGATAACGTTTATTGTCGTAAATTTGAATTACTGCAGCATCTACGAAAGTCTTACTAATGAATTGTTAAACATGGCAGGCGGGAAACTGAAATTCAGGCAGGTTCGTTTCTTTGTAAAGCTGTCAGGCATGTATTTTGAATAATTGTTTTATAGCTAAACATTCTTTTAAAAATGAAACTCAAACAAATTTTAGCTGTCGTTTTAATCAGCGCAGCAACAACCCTTACAGTTTTATTTGCATACAATAAGTTTTCCAAACAGCCCATTGCCATTCAAACAGAGAATGGGAAACTACCTGCAAACTATGCCGGGCTTTTTGACAGCAACAACAATATTCCCCCGGGTCAGCCGGTTGACTTCCAGGATGCCGCAAAATCCGCTTCGCCGGCAGTAGTACACATCAATACCGTAATTGGCAAAAGCGAGGCAAGCAATAACCTGCCAAGGAGAAAGAGCCCCTTCTCCGATCTGTTCGGGGATGATTTTTTTGATGATTTCTTTAACGGACCGCAAATACGCAGCATGCCACAAAGGGCAAGTGGTTCAGGTGTGCTGATAAGTGAAGACGGTTACATTGTAACCAACAACCACGTAATTGATGAAGCGTCTGAAATAAAAGTTACGCTGGCCGATAAAAAATCTTATACAGCCAAATTAATAGGCACCGACCCCAGCAGCGACCTTGCAGTGATAAAAATAGAATCGAAGAACCTGCCTTTCCTGCTCTACGGAAATTCAGATAACGTGAAACTCGGCCAATGGGTGCTGGCAATAGGTTATCCTTTAAACCTTGAAACCACTGTTACAGCAGGTATTGTGAGCGCCAAAGCAAGGACACTT
Organism: Chitinophagaceae bacterium; assembly: GCA_033763355.1. Taxonomy (GTDB): domain Bacteria; phylum Bacteroidota; class Bacteroidia; order Chitinophagales; family Chitinophagaceae; genus JANRKT01. The sequence goes on from JANRKT010000008.1 coordinate 6,456, forward strand.
GGTTTAAATGCACGAAAAAGCCAGACCCCCATTGAATCATTTATACAGACAGATGCGGCAGTTAACCAGGGCAACAGCGGTGGTGCGCTGGTAAACACCAATGGTGAACTGGTTGGTATCGTTTCAGCCATTGCTTCCCCAACCGGGGCTTATGCAGGTTATTCTTATGCTATACCCGTTAACATTGTAAAAAAGATTGTAAACGACCTGCTCCAGTATGGCACTGTGCAAAGGGCTTATCTTGGTATAAGCTATGCACCTGAGCAAATGAGCGATGAACAAAAGAACAAATTGGGAGTAAAAGAAGGCGAGGGTGTTTATGTAACAGATGTTGCCGGCGATGGCGCTGCTTCTGCAGCAGGTATTAAAAAAGGCGATATCATTACCAAAATAAACGGCAGCAAAGTAAATGCCCCTTCCGAAATGGTAGAGCAGATTGCCAATTACAAGCCCGGCGATAAAATCAGCGTTTCTTACAAACGTGAAGGAAAAGAAAATACCGTACAACTTGCATTGAGGAACAGGGCCGGTAACTATGAAGTGGTAAAAAGCACTGTGTTTGATGCTTTGGGCGCCGAGTTTGAAAATGTAGATAAAAAAGTAGTGAGTGAATACGGCTATGAAGGTGGCGTAAAAGTAAAAACATTGTCAGATGGTATGCTGTCAGATCAAAACCCCAGCATGAAAAAGGGTTTTGTAATTGTAAAAATTTCGGGCAAAGCGGTACGCAATGTTGATGAATTGAGAAGGGCTATTGAAAATGCCGGTAAAAGCTGTGTGCTTGAAGGTTTCTATCCCGGTTTTGAAGGCATCTACAGTTACAGCCTCAATGACCTGAAGTAAAA
>JANRKT010000009.1:0-11050 GCA_033763355.1 Chitinophagaceae bacterium
ATCATCAATGTAAATAAACAAAAACTTTCATATTCCCTGTTAATAAAAAACCCTCAGTATTTCTACTGAGGGTTTTGCCGTAATTATTTTTAGTGTTAGGCTGTAACGGTACTGAGCACATTGTTCATGTTTCGTACTGCATCAGCGCTTTTGGCAAACAAAGCTTTTTCTTCGTCACTAAGTTTGTAATCAATAATTTTTTCCCAGCCGTTTCTGCCAATAGTAACCGGCACACCGAGGCAAATATCTTTCTGTCCATATTCACCTTCCAGGTAAACACAACAGGGAACAATCCTTTTCTCATCCCTCACAATACTTTCAACAAGCATTGCTCCGGCTGCACCGGGTGCATACCAGGCTGAAGTTCCCAGTAAACCGGTTAATGTGGCCCCGCCTACCATTGTATCTGCGGCTACTTTTTTCAAAGTATCTGCATCAGCAAAATTATTTACCGGCATACCCATATAAGTGGCCAGTCTTGTTAATGGTATCATTGTTGTATCGCCATGGCCACCTATAACTGATGCCTGTAAATCGTTGGGCGAACATTTTAATGCCTGGCTTAAATAATAACGAAACCTTGCACTGTCAAGCGCCCCGCCCATTCCGATTATCCTGTTCTTCGGCAGTCCCGATGATTTCAGTGCGAGGTAAGTCATGGTATCCATGGGATTGCTGATAACGATGATAATTGCATTGGGCGAATGTTTAAGAATGTTTTCAGTTACACCTTTCACAATACCTGCATTAATGCCAATCAGTTCTTCCCTTGTCATGCCGGGTTTGCGTGGGAGTCCGGAAGTAATAACAGCCACATCCGATCCGGCTGTTTTGCTGTAGTCGTTGGTGCTGCCAATAACTTTGGTATCAAACCCTTCAATTTGTGCGGTCTGCATCAGGTCCATTGCCTTGCCTTCTGCCACGCCTTCTTTTATATCTAAAACCACCAGTTCGCTGCACAATTCTTTTCGTGCAATATTATCGGCACAGGTAGCCCCTACAGCCCCGGCGCCTACAACAGTTACTTTCATTGGAGAACTATTTTTATGTGAGAAAATTTTGAAGTGCAGCAAAGGTAATTGTTGGGGTATTGATGAACAAATTTTGAACAGCGGGCTGATGCGGTTAAATCTTTTCCTCTTTAAGCGTAAATTTCTAACTTAGTTGCCTTCTTTAACCTGTAAAATCAGCCGCCATGATTATCCTGTATTTTATCCTTGGCATTATAGCCGCTTTGCTGCTTATTGCCCTCGTTTCGCCTGCCAGATATCTTGTTGAAAAATCCATTGTTATCAACAAACCGGTGAACGAGGTGTATATGAAAGTAGCCGACCTGAATTATTACAACAAATGGAACCCCTGGCAGCAATCTGACCCAACGGCTACGGCAAACATTACGGGTTCTGCCGACAGCATTGGTCACAGATACGGATGGGAAGGGAAAAAAGTGGGGGTGGGCAGTTTAACATTAGCCAACCGCACAACCAATCAAAACATTCATTTTGATCTTGAATTTGTGAAACCATGGAAATCAAAAGCGGATGATGACTGGACTTTTGCAAATGAAAACGGCAATACCAAAGTGGTTTGGCGCAACAGCGGCGGCCTGCCTTTTCCCGTGGCACGTATCATGGGGCCGATGATTAAAAAAAACCTTAACCACCAGTTTGAAGTCGGGCTGAGTAATTTAAAGAAGATGTGCGAAAGGTAAGATTATTATCTATTAAACACAGGATTTGTCAGGTGTCTGCATAAATAAAAAGCCCCGCAAACGGCAGGGCATGTTACTTTAGTTTTCGGGATGGTTTTTAAAATTTAAAGCCAAATGTCAATAACAGGTTTCCATTTCCGCCTTTAACTGTTGCGGGTGCAAAAAAGCCCTGGTCGAGGCGATAAGGATAAAATCCGTCTTTGGCAAGCTGGTGAACATAGGTAAGGTCAACAAAAACCCCTTTGTCACGGTAACCCAAACCGCCGCTTATGTTCATTCTTCTGCCCTTAATGTTATCATCCTGGTATGGATTGCCATAGTATGCAAATCCAGCCCGCACCATAAACGTGTGGAATTTCAGTTCGCCGCCTATCCTTGCATTGATGGTGCTTTTAAACTGGTTGTCAATAGCCGTATTGAGTTGTTCAAAATAATCACTTCCGTTACTGCCTCCTGTTGTTTGATCTGCTGTTTTAAAAGAAGATGCTTTGTAATCCACATACTCCACGTCAGCGCTCAAAAAAGCCCTTTGTCTTTTCACATCATTTTCCTCCCTGAAAACATAAGAAGCGCCGAGCATCAGCCTGAGAGGGGAAACGAGGTTATAATTGAATTCACCCGGTTCGCCGCTGTTAAAATCTTTTGAGTTTTGTGTTTTTACTGCAGGTGAACCGCCATAACCTTCAAGGTCTGTTGTAACGGCAGCGGTGTATTCATCCTTCATGTTATAGAAAGTGGGTGTGTGAAATGCAAAACCTACGCGGAAATATTCTACCGGCCTGTAGATGATGCCCAGTTTTGCATTAATTCCCATGCCCGAAGTTTTCAATGTCTCTGCAGCAGTAAAATACTTGAAGTTATTAATGGTTGTTGTGGCATCCTCTTCCCTGAAAGTACTTGTGCGTTCAAAGTCAAGTATGTTTATACCAATGCTTCCTCCCAAATAAAGTTTATCCAGCAGGTTGGCGCTGGCGCCAAATGAAAAATCAGTAATGCCTCCTTTGGTTTCAATTTCCTGCTGCTGGTTCACTCCTGTTAAAGGTGTTGAAAGGCTGCGGTACCCCGCTACCGATCCGCCTGTTCCGCTGATGGTGTCAATGAGGTAGGTATTAAAAGCAAGGCTTGCGCCATATGGAAAATTCTGCGCCGCTGCATTGGGGTCTGTTACGTTGTTGTTGATGAGTTCTTCGAGATATTTTTCTGAATAAGAGGTCTGGTTATTTAACCCTTTATAGAAAATTTTACTGTTGAAATTCGCTGCCCTGTTTACCGCAAGGCCAAAACTGTAATTGCGCCAGTTGCTGCCCTGTCTTGTCGGTGTAGCGAAAACAAGGCCTGAAGCGCCATAGTTGAAGTTGCTTTTCTTCCCTTTTTCGGTTTCTCCAAGATAGGTTGATTTGTTGTTTATAAAGCTAAAACCGGGTGTTAAAACAAACTCATTGGTTTTGTAAAAGGCAAGTCCGGCAGGGTTAATATATGTGGCAGACAAATCGCCGCCGAGAGAAACCATTGTACCGCCAATGGCATAATTGCGGGCAGTTCCGCCCTGTGTTAACCAGGAATAACGCAATGCATCGGCCGGTTCCTGTGCTATGATGCCTGAGCTGAGCAACAACATCCCGCCTGTAAGGTATGCTATCTTCATACGTTCAATTTTTTAAACAGGGAAATAAGATATGGTAAAGCAGGGTGTTGGGTACGCTCTCCACCCTGCAATAATGTTATATTCAGAAATTATATTGGTTATTGGCCACCGCCGCTTTTGGGGAATGTTCTTACAGGGGCGCTGCCTCCGCTGCTGCCACTGCTACCGCTGCTTTTTGAGCCGGAGTTGCCAGAACTTCCTGAAGAGTTGTTGCGGGGTTCAAATGTGCGTACAGGATTGGAATTGCCTGAACTATTGCTCCTGCTGTTGTTATTGGAGTTATTGAAATTTCTTCCGTTGTTGCTGCTTCCGGAATTATTGTTACCGAATACCCTTATAGGCGATCCATTACCTGAATTATTGCTGTTCATCCAGCCGCGTTTCGGGTTATATGAGCCGTTGTTGTTATTGTTATTTGTGTTCAGGTTATACACCCTTGGGCCATTCGCAATGGGGTTCTTGTTAATGGGTTTGGGATTTACAATAACAATGGGCTGGCCGTAATAAACGGGGCAGAAGGGATTGTTCCAGTAACTGTAAGTGTTAAAGTATGGGTTCCAGTTCCAGCGGTTATACAAATTGATGTTGCTGTAATAAAGCTGGTTGTTCCACCTGCTGTCGTTCCAGTAATAATAATCATCATCAAAAGACGACCAGCGGTTGCGGTTAAGCGATTTCATCCGCAAATACCTGTCATTGGTATTTACATAATCGTTGTTGTATTCATCATCTGCTTTTTCTACACGCACATATTCATCTTCGTTAACATTGGGAATTTGCCGGGCAGGTGAGTAGTAAACATCATCCGGCGTTTGCCCTGATTTATATAAAGTGGAGCAGCTGCTGAAAGCCGCAATTGATACGACGAGGAGTAAAATTCTTGTGTTCATATATGGGGTTTTAGAATTTCAGTATGAAGTTACTACATTTGCGAAATTTCGTCTGTTAATCTATATACAAATAGTAAGCCGTGAGGTTCAGAACGTTGCGTGGCTGCTGTTAAATAACATCTAAAACATGAGCAAGGAAATTACATCAAGGTCAGAGGATTACGCACAATGGTATAACGATCTTGTTTTAAAAGGCGGGCTGGCAGATTATTCCGCAGTAAGGGGCTGTATGGTAATAAAGCCATATGGCTATACGCTTTGGGAAAACATGCAGGATGCACTGGATAAAATGTTTAAGGATACCGGGCATGTGAATGCTTATTTTCCTTTGTTTGTTCCCCGCAGTTTTCTTGAAAAGGAAGAAGGCCATGCAGAAGGGTTTGCAAAAGAGTGCGCTGTTGTTACGCACTACCGTTTAAAAGTTAACCCTGATAAAAAGGGCACATTAATGGTTGACCCGGATTCGAAACTGGAAGAGGAACTCATTGTCAGGCCCACCAGTGAGGCAGTAATATGGAATACATACAAAGACTGGATACAATCTTACCGAGATTTGCCTTTGCTGATTAACCAGTGGGCCAATGTGGTAAGGTGGGAGATGAGGACACGTTTGTTTTTGCGTACTGCGGAATTTTTATGGCAGGAAGGCCACACTGCACATGCAACATCAGACGAAGCCATAGCAGAAGCTGAACAGATGCTGGGTGTATATGCTGAATTTGCCGAAAACTGGATGGCATTGCCTGTTATAAAAGGGGTGAAAACTCCCAATGAGAGGTTTGCAGGCGCCGTAGAAACTTATTGTATTGAAGCATTGATGCAGGATGGCAAAGCATTGCAGGCAGGTACTTCGCATTTTTTGGGACAGAATTTTGCCAAAGCCTTTGACGTAAAGTTCCTGAACAAAGAAAACAAACAGGAGCATGTATGGGCCACGTCATGGGGTGTGTCAACAAGGCTTATCGGCGCATTGGTAATGGCCCACAGTGATGACAGCGGTTTGATATTACCTCCGAAAATTGCGCCTTTCCAGGTGGTGATTGTTCCCATTTCAAAAGGTGATGAGCAAAAAGTTTTGATTGATGCTAAAGTGAAAACAATAATGGAGCAGTTAAAGGCTGCAGGCATTACTGTTAAGTATGATAACAATGACAATGCAAGGCCGGGCTGGAAATTTGCTGAATATGAACTTAAGGGTGTGCCTGTAAGGATTGCCATTGGCGCAAGGGATATTGAAAACAATGTGGCTGAAGTAGCAAGAAGGGATACCAAAGAAAAGATGAGCATGGGATTTGATGGTTTGGCTGTACAGGTAAAAAAACTTCTTGACGATATACAGCAGAACTTATACAATAAAGCCCGGACATACCGTGATGCACACATTACCCCTGCCAATACATGGGATGAGTTTAAAAAGCTGCTGGAAGAAAAAGGCGGTTTCGTCTCAGCGCACTGGGATGGCACTTCAGAAACAGAAGATAAAATAAAGGAAGAAACCAAAGCCACCATCCGCTGCATTCCGCTAAACAATGCAAGGGAAGACGGCAAATGTATTTACAGCGGCAAACCGAGTAAAGAAAGGGTTTTGTTTGCCCTTGCGTATTAAAATGGAAACCGGAATATAAATTAAGATTGGCTTCTGTGAATTGCGTATTCTACTCCACGCAGTTCAGCAAGCCCCCTTAATCTTCCAATTGCGCTGTAACCCGGGTAAGTTGTTTTCTTCAGGTCATCCAGCATCTGGTGGCCATGATCCGGCCGCATGGGAATAGAAACATTTCTCCGCTTCATCAGCAATACTATTTCTTTGATAACGGCATACATATCCACATCTCCATCGAGGTGATCGGCTTCAAAGAAATTTCCATCTGCATCTCTCTTTGTACTGCGTAAATGGATAAAATGAATGTGATCACCTAACCGCTTTACCATTCCCGGCAGATCATTATCAGCACGTACACCATACGAACCGGTGCAATAACATAAACCATTAGCCGGTGATGGCGCCGCATCTAATAATTCCTTTGCATCCTTCTCTGTGCTCACAATTCTTGGTAAACCAAGTAATGGATAAGGAGGATCATCCGGATGAATGGCCATTTTTAATCCTGCTTCCTCCGCCACAGGCACAACCTGCTGCAGAAAATAAAATAAATGTTGCTTCAATTTGGCAGCATCAATATGTTCATAAGTTTTCAATGCTGTAAGGATCTGTTCCGGAGTGAAGCGCTCTTCACTTCCGGGCAAGCCCAATAAAGCATTTTTGTATAATATTTCTTTTTCTTCATCCGTCATCAGCTTCAACCTTGATTCCGCTTTCTTAATCTCTTCCTCTGTATAATCTTTTTCGGCACCAGGGCGTTTCAACAGGAAAAGGTCGAATGCAACGAATGCCGGTTTTTCAAACCGCAATGCTTTACTCCCATCGGGCATGGTATAGAAAATGTCTGTTCTCATCCAGTCGAGTATGGGCATGAAATTATACGTTACTACTTTCAGGCCACATGCTGCTGTATTGCGCAAACTCTGTTTGTAATTTTCAATATGCTGTTTGAAATGGCCCGTTTGCTTTTTAATGTCTTCGCTTACCGGCAGGCTTTCTATCACAGTCCAGGTCATTCCCGCCGCTTCCACCTGTAATTTTCTTTTATTGATCTCATCCGTCGTCCATACTTCGCCAACAGGAATATGATGTAATGCTGTTACCACTCCGGTACATCCTGCCTGTCGTATGTCTGATAAACTAACCGGGTCATTGGGCCCGAACCAGCGCATTGTTTGTTCCATTAACATAAAGCTGTAAATTTTATAAGTGTTGATTTAATCAGGGTTTGTTTTTTCATACAGCAATAATAAAACTAAAAGTTTGCTTTTGTGAGCGCCGCTCAACTGCCCGGTCCATACCATGTAAACAGTTTATTTAAATTTGTTTCAATGCTTCTGCCGCATCTTCCACAGGCTTTTTGCAGGTTTTTTTCCTGCATACGTAAATCAATGTTTTATTGCGGGGTAATTTTTTTTCCAGTAGAGGAAGGTTTTCTTCCTGCACAGCGCCCATAAACAAACAATTGGGTAAATATGATTTTTGCATTTCACTGTTTTTTTGCAGGGCATCCTTTCCCATTATAACCACTTCTGCTGTTTCATTCGCAAGCAGCCCGGCAAGGTTGTGCCAATAAGTAAATGACGGGGCATTAATATTATTCTTCATAGTTATACGGTGAATCATTTGCCTGCCAATTTGAATGTAATTCTCTTCATCAAAAAAAACACCAAGCCTGCAAAGTGTTTCCGCCATCACCGCATTGGATGAAGGAATAACATTATCATGCAGATCTGTCAGCCGTGTTACAATTTCTTTTGACCTGTTCTCTGTATAATTAAAAATCCCTTTTTTATCATCATAAAAATTCTTAATCGCATATTCTGTAATTTGCCGGGCAAGAAGCAGCCAGTGTTTATTGAAAGTATGCTGATATAGTTTAATGTATGCGGAGGATAACTGTGCATAATCATCGAGGAAACCCGGGATGGATGCTTGCCCCTTCATATAACTTCTCCATAACTGCCCGTTTGCCTGTAGCATATTTTTTTCAAGAAATGCTCCGGTGCTGATGGCTGTTTGCAAATAATCATTATTGCCGGATGCTGCAGAAGCATCAAGAAAACCTTTTAACATCAGGGCATTCCAGGAAATAAGTATTTTGTCATCAACCTGCTGTTTTTCTCTTTTGTTTCTTGCATCGGTTAATTTTTTCCTGGCGCTTGCTAAAGTTGTAATGAATCCTGATGGCAGTTGGTTTTTTATGACAAATTCCTCCGGCGTGAAGGTTGTATAAAGAATATTGTTTCCGTTTTTCCAGTTTCCTGCGGGAGTAATATTGTAAAAGGCAGCAACCTGCTTTCCTTCGTTTTCTCCAAGGATATTGATAACGTCGTTATATTTCCATACATAATAACTTCCTTCTTCTACATTCCCTGAATTAACTGAACTGTAAAAGCCCCCGCCGGGAGCAAGCAATTCTTTTTTTGCAAAAGAAGCAATTTCTTCTGTTACCTGTTTATACAATTCATTTTTGGTAACCTGTGCGGCATGTGAATACAGGCTCATCAATTGTGCGTTATCACAAAGCATTTTTTCAAAGTGCGGTACACGCCATAAACTGTCGGTTGAGTAACGTGCAAAACCACCGCCGATGTGGTCATAAATACCCCCTGCCGCCATTTTGGATAAACTTGTGTTTAGTGCATCAAGAGCCTTTTTATCGCCGGTAAAATAGTGGTATTGCAATAAAAATTCCCCGGCGATGGCCACAGGAAATTTCACCTGCCCTTTAATACCGCCATTGGCCAAATCAAGCTGTGCATATAAACTGTCAAAAAAAGCACTGTACCTGTCCTGGCTAATCTTTATTTCATCATCATCAGCAGGAGACAAAAATTGCAATTCGTTTTTTGCAATTTCATTTGCCAGGCTATGGGCCTGCAGCACTACTTTATTGTTTTGTTCCCGGTAAGCTTTTAAAACCTGTTGCAGCAGCTTTTTCCAGCTTTCTTTTTTATAATAAGAGCCGGCAAAAAAGGGTTTGCCATCAGGAAGTGCAAATGCATTGAGCGGCCAGCCCCCGTTACCGCCTGTGAGCAACTGGCAGGCGTTCATATACACGGCATCAATATCAGGACGTTCCTCTCTGTCAACCTTTATACAAATAAAATTTTTGTTCATTACTGCAGCCATATCTTCATCCATGAAAGATTCCTTTTCCATAACATGGGACCAATGGCATGAAGCATAGCCGATGCTTATTAAAAGCGGCTTGTTTTCTTTTTTTGCTTTTTCCAGCGCTTCATCACCCCATTCATGCCAGTCAACCGGGTTATCGGCATGTTGGTGTAAATAGGGGCTTGATGCCTGCTGAAGCCTGTTTTGTTTTGCTCCCGGCCCGCATGCAGAAAACAGGGACACTGCGAGGCAAGCGATGATATTAGTAAATTGTAGTATCAGGTTTTTTATCCCTCTCATTTCTTATTCTTCACTTTATTTGTATTCAAATACACGCAGCATATCGTTATTGCTGCTGACCAATATTGCATTGTTATTATTCATTGTTATTACTTTAACATCTTTTACATTATGCGGAACAAAAAATCCGCTTTCCAAAGGCTTATAGCTTTTAAAATTGCCATCGCCCAAACTTTTTAAGAACACACCAGGCGAAGCATCCGCCGGAGTTGTCTCCACTTCCACATCAAATTTATTTCCTGCAAGCAGCATGTCTTTTTTGCCATCACTGTCAAAGTCATTAATTACAATTCCATTTACAGCGGATAATTGCGCTTCCGCCGGTAATTTTTTAATCCGGAATTTTCCTTTGTCGTTTATAAGTATTACACTTGAAAAAAGATAAGCCTTATAATGCAGGGCATCTTTTATATCTTCTCCAAGTATCCCTTCAAGGTCGCTTTCGGCGAATGAAAGATAGGTGGGGAATTTCCTTGCAATCATCGGGCATTGCATAGAAGTACATTCCCTGCCCCGTACAGGCACCACTATATCATTGAGGTGTTTTGCGAGAAAAATATCATTTGTTCCGTTACCGTCAAAATCTTTTGCATACACCTCAAATGGTTTTTCAATGCTTGCCTGGAACTTGTAGTTTTCGCCGAGGTTACCGGAAACAATATCCATGTCGCCATCGCCGTCTATGTCATCAGCAACCAATTTATTCCACCAGCCTTCAGTATTTTGCAATCCATAGGCTGAAGACACATCTTTCATTTTTCCACTGGCATATTCAAAAACTTTAACAGGCATCCATTCTCCTGCTATGATCAATTCTGCTTTTTTATCGCCATTCAAATCAGCCCCAACAGCAGACTTCACCATTCCTGCTCTTTCAAGTTCAGGTGCTATTTGTTTTGTCTTATCAACAAACTTTCCTTTTTCATTTACCAGTAAATAACTTTTTGCCGGCTTGGGGTATTGATGCGGTACCACTTCTCCGCCCCTGAATAAATCCATATCGCCATCGCCGTCAAAATCAAAAGGTAAAATACATGAACCGCTGCCTGAAGTAACAGGCAAGGCAGCTTTGCTGAAATTCCCCTTTCCGTCATTGATGTAAAGCCTGTCCTGGTACATATCAGATCCCTCATTGGATTCGCTGCCACCGCTTACAACATACAGGTCAGGATCGCCATCTTTATCAGCATCGAATAATGCAGCGCCTGTGTCTTCATATTTTTTATCAGTGTGAAACGCCGGTATAATTTTTTTTATGAACTTTCCTTTTTGCTGCAAATACAAACTCCCTGCCTGGTCCTTTGCCCCGCCAATAAAAAAATCTTCTGCACCATCGCCATTGACATCGCCGGTTGTTATAAACGGGCCGCTGCGGGTAAACATGTGGGGCAACAAGACCTGGTCTTTGTATTCATCGCAGTCAGTTTCTCTATGTAAAAATGGTTGTGGTAAAAGTTGTTTAGTTGCTTCTGCAAACAGCGGCTGTAATAAAGTGACTTTGTTTGCTCCCGGAACAGATTCTTTATAATTTACTTTCAGCACCTGGTTAGCCGCAACATTGCGGAGCACATTTTCTTTTCCATCGGGCCATACAACAATAATGCTGTCAGCAATTGCAGTTTTTCCGGTACCGAAATGCACCGCCGTTTCATTTGATGAAAGATAACCCCTTACTGTTTTTTGCTGAAAGAATTGCTGCATTATGCCATCATAATACAAAGAAATTTTAGCGCCAATCCCATCCCGGTTTTTTTCGGGCCCTTCTAATTTTACTCTTAAGT
>JANRKT010000010.1:0-19986 GCA_033763355.1 Chitinophagaceae bacterium
ACTGAAATGGCAAATTGAAAAATCACCAGCCCGTTGCGCAATGCCAGCCCGTATTTGTTTGAACGGAACCTCCCTTTTAAAACAAGTATGGGTTTAAACGAAGAAAGCACAAAAGCCGGGTAAAGGCCTGCTATAAAACCTGTAATTACTGCAAATGCTATTAAAGCAAGCAACCAGCCCGGCTGAAGAAAATACATTACACTAAGGTGTTTTCCTGACAATGTATTGAACAAAGGCAGCAGCAACACAATCAATCCAAATGCAATCAATATGCTGATAATACTTATTAATACAGATTCCATTAAGAACTGGCCCACCAATGCTTTTCTTTCCGAACCAAATGTTTTGCGGATGCCTACTTCTTTTGCCCTTTCAATTGAACGTGCCGTAGAAAGGTTGATGAAGTTGATGCAGGCAAGGAATAAAATAAAAACAGCCACCACACTGAAAATATAAACTGCCGTCATGCTGCCATTAGGCCGAAGTTCACCTTCAAGTGATGAAATAAGGTGTATCTTTTTCATGGGCTGCAGGTAATAGCGGTAACCATTTCCCGCTTTCTGAAACTCTTCCCATGTCTGGTTGAAAGTGCGGCCTATTTCACCGGACACATACTTTTTAACTACATCCGGAAATTTTGACTCCAGTGATTTGTATGAAGTATTCGGGTTTAAAAGAAAATAAGTATGCGCTGCAAAATTGATGTAATTGGGCTGGCGGGTAAACTGAAAGGTGCTGGTTGAAAGCAGCATGTCAAACAGGAAATGAGAATTATCAGGCCAGTCTGCAACCACGGCTGTAATCATCCATATATTGTTTTCGTTTGCATCTGTTTTAAACTGTTTGCCCACAGCCCCCGCAGACGAACCAAAATATTTTTTTGCAGTTGTTTCATTTATTACAGCTGAATTGGGTTTCTCCAGCGCTGTTGCCGCGTCGCCATGCAGCATTTTGCAGGTAAATACACTGAAGAAATTGGAGTCTGCAGCCAGCACCCGTTTTTCTTCAAATACTTTATCGCCAATGCGCAAAAAGAAATTGCCATTGCCGCCGAAATTGTAGAGCCTTGTGCTTTCCAGTACTTCGGGGTATTCAGCCTTTACAGCAGCCCCTATGGATTGCGGTATAAAGGAGTACGATGTGGAACGGCCGGGATAATAACGTTCAAGCACTATGCGGTAAATGTGGTCTGCTTTTTCATGGTGTTTGTCAAAACTCAGCTCACTTTGTACAAACAAAACAATCAGCAGGCAAACAGCCATGCCGGTTGCCAAACCTAAAATATTGATGAGGCTGAAACCTTTTCTTTTAAAAAGGTTGCGCAGTGCGACTTTAAAATAGTTTTTAAACATGGCTATATGTTTTATTCGGTTCTCAGACTTTTAACGGGGTTTGCCATTGCAGCTTTGACGGCCTGCAGGCCCACAGTTATTCCTGCTATAATTATTGAAACCAGACCAGCAGCAATAAACAGCCACATGTTAATGTTGACCCGATAGGCAAAATCCTGCAGCCATTGGTTCATTACCCACCATGCAACAGGTGATGCAAGGACAAAAGCAATTATGACCAACTTTAAAAAATCCTTCGAAAGCAGGGAAGCAATGCTTCTTACACCGGCACCCAATACTTTTCTGATCCCTATTTCCTTTATCCTTTGTTGTGCTGCGAGGTGTGCCAGCCCAAACAAACCCAGGCAACAAATAAGTACTGACAAGACAGTTGCAACAGCAATGATTTTTTGCCAGCGTTGTTCCTGAATATAATCGCCTGCGTTCAGTTCATCTATAAAATAGTATTCAAACAGCGCATTTGGTATGGCTTTCTTATAAGCTTTTTCCAGTGCGGCAATGGCTTCCTGCTGTTTCCCTTTTTCAAATTTCATCCAGATGCCCCCGCTGTACCAGTTGCTCATGAGCATTACCATAGGCTGTATCCGTTCCCTCAGGGATTGAAAATGAAAATCATTCACCACCCCTGTAATTGTCTTTACCTCCTTATCAAAATAATCACTCGTCCGTATTTGTGTGCCGATTGGGTTTTTGAGGCCCGCTGCTTTAACAAACGCTTCATTTACTATCACCCCTTTTGCAGTATCGGTCGGGAAATCAGGCGAAAAATTACGTCCCGTACGAAGCGTTAATTCAGCTGCAGGAATATAGTTTTCATCAATCACTTTATGCATGGCCCGGACAGACCTGTTGCCTGTTTTTACTTCTGCGATATTGTTGTCGCCACCAAAGGACAGCAATTTTACAGATGGTTCTTTTGCCAGTTCATTTCTCAAAAATTCCTGCACAGGCCTTACGGGTTTGTTGCCTTTAATCCAGGTATGTACCAACTGGTGCGGGTTATACCCAAGGTCCTTTGTACGTATATAATCCATTTGCCTGTAATAAACGATGGTGGCAATAATAAAAAATACGGCAAGTGCAAACTGGATAACTACAAGAGAACGTCCAAATAACTGGCGGCCTGACAGTTTTTGTTTGTGATACAATACTTCTGCTGGCCTGAAACCTGAAAGCACATAAGCCGGATATAAGCCAGTGAGCAGAACAATAGCTGAGAACACAAGCGAAAAATAAAAAAGCAACCTGCTGTCAAAAATTTCCCTGAAAACAATCTGCTTGCCCGACAACTGGTTGAACAACGGCAACAATATTTCCGTGAGTATCAGCGACAGGCCAAAAGCAATAGCGCACAAGATGCAGGATTCAAGGAGGAACTGAAATATGATTTGCAGTTTGCTTCCGCCATTTATTTTACGCACACTTACTTCCTTAGCCCTCTTTAATGATCCGGCAATGCTTATATTAATGAAGTTTATTCCCGCCATCAGTAAAATAAAAACTGAAATTGCAAGGAACATATAGGAGAAAACAGGATTGCTTTCGTTCACGACACCTGCCTCACGATTGCCATGTGCTTTGGGTAAAGGGCTCAGGTGGATATCCGTCATCCGTTGCAGCCCGTAGCTTACCTGCGGATCAAACCCATATGCTTTTTTGTTTTCAGCAACCTGTTCTTTTGCATGGATGGCATAAACAGCATTGAATTTTTCAATAACTTTTTTATTGTTTGCGCCGGTGTGCAGTACTACATAGGTGCCGAGATAAGCATTCAGCCAGGTTTTGTCATCAAATGAAAGCTGCATGAATTTCAGCGGGAACAGCGCATCAAAACGAATGGATGAATTATGAGGAGGATCTTTTACAACAGCGGTGATCTGCATAGGCCTGCCCAGCCGCTGGGCAGAAGGATCATCAATTAATTGCAGGGATTTTCCAATGATGTCAATGCTGTTGAAGTATTTGCGGGCTGTGGTTTCTGTTACCACCACAGAAGCAATATCTTTTAAAGCCGTGGCTGCATCTCCTTTAAGCAGTTCAAAAGAAAAAACATCAAAGAAGCTTTCATCAGTAAAAAGCATTTGCAGGCGCAGTGGCTTATCGTTTCCCAATACATCTCCGTAAATATCCCCTCCCAATACCCTTACATAATTCTTAATTTCCGGAACTGCAGCCTTAAATGCGGGGCCCTGTACTTGGCCGGTACCGCCGGAAGTATGAAGTTTTTCTCCCTTATCAGTAACAAGGGTTGATGTTATACGATAAAGATTGGGGTTATTGGTATGAAACCTGTCAAAACTGTATTCATCCTTTACATACAGTACTGCCAGCAATACACAGGTAATGCCGGCGGACAATCCTGCTATATTGATAAATGAATAGAGTTTGCCCTTCCAAAGATGACGAAAAGCGGTTTTAAAATAGTTTCTGAACATAACTTCCGGATTAAAAAGTAAAAAAGCAAAACACCTGCTTAATCTTTCTTTTGAATTTTAAATTTTGACTTGCTTTACTCACTTCTCAAAGCTCCATCCTGCTTTAGGCAAGATATCCGCACAAACATTTCTACCACCCTATTCACTTCTCAAAGCTCCGACGGGGTTGGCTACTGCGGCTTTCAGTGCCTGCAGGCTTATTGTTCCCAGCGCAATCAGCAAAGCCAGTATTCCTGCTATACCAAATACCCACCAGTTGATGTTGATGCGGTAGGCAAAATCCTGAAGCCAGTTGTGCATTACCCACCACGCCACCGGAACAGCCAGCACAAAAGCAACCAGCACCAGTTTCAGAAAATCTTTTGAGAGTATGAATAGAACATTTTTTGTTGAAGCCCCAAGAACTTTTCTTATCCCGATTTCTTTGGTGCGCTGTAAAATATTATAGGCTGATAAGCCAAGCAGGCCAAAACATGCAATGAGTATGGCGAGAAAAGCAAAGAGACCGAATACGCTTCCGAACCTTGTATCAGCTTTGTATTGCTGGTTAAAAAAATCATCAAGGAAGAAGTATTTAAAAGGATCATTGGGAAAATATTTATTCCAGGTTTTTTCTACAGCTGCAAGGGTTTGCTGCATATTGCCTGTTTCTGTTTTTATTGAATAAGCATTGCGGTTATTGGGCCGCAACAGTATGATCTGCGGGTCAATTGGTTTTTGCAGGCCCTGGTGGTGTGAACTTTGTACCACACCCACTACTGTGAGTGTATCGCTTCTTCCACGCAGTATCTTCTGGTTAATGGCTTTTTCGGCATTTGGAAAGCCTAAAAGTGAAACGGCTTTTTCATTGAGTATAGCGGCTTTATTATCCGTAGCAAAATCCCTTGAAAAATTCCTGCCGGCCAGAAGTTTCATTTCAAACTGCGGAATGAAATCGTAATCAATCCCCAGGTGATAAAGGGTTACTGATCCCGGGTTATCAGGAGCAATCCTTCTGATGCCGTTGGTCCAGTAAATTTCCCTGCCCATAACACTTGTTGAAACGGACATGCTTTTTACTCCAGGTTGTTTAAGTATTTCATCTTTGAATGGCTGAAAGGTATTCTGATAAAGCGAGTCGCCTATTGACGCAGCCCCGTCCAGCACCAGGTTTTGCCTGATGTTTACCCCCAGGCTTTGGTTCCTCATATAATCTACCTGCTGGTAAACAATGATGGTGCCTGCAATTAAAATAACTGATATGGCAAACTGTGCAATGATCAGCCCTTTTCGTAAAACCAAACCACCGGAAGTGTTTTTAAAAACGCCTTTCAAAACTTTTACAGGCTGATAGCCTGATAAAATAAATGCGGGATAAACACCTGAAAGCAAAGTTCCAAATACAAAAATTGCTGCAAAAATGAACCAGTAAATTGTTTGCATGCTGAATTCTGTTGCCAGTTCCCTGCCCATTAAAACATTAAATGGGCTTGCCAGCATAAAAGTTGCAACTGCTGCCAGCGCAACTGCAGTCAGGTTCAATAGCAAACTTTCCAGTAAAAACTGGCTCATCAAATCACGCCGTGCAGCGCCCATAACTTTGCGCATGCCTACTTCCCTTGCCCTTTCTACTGACCTTGCGGTGGCAAGATTGATGTAGTTTATCCATGCAATGCCGATAATGAGCAGGCCGATCATAAACATAAAACCAACTGCCTTGCCGTTTCCGTTTACTTCAGCTTCCTGGTTGTAATTGGAGTATAAATGAATATCAGTAAGCGGCAGTAAATAAAGTTCTGCTTTTACATTGTTTGTTTTGGCCCACTCAATGCTGTTGATATACTTATCACAGAAAGCCGGTAATTTTTTCTCCAGTTGTTTGTAATCTGTTCCTTTCTTTAGCTGCAGGTAGGTATAAAAATCGTACCAGCCAAAACTGGTTTCAGTGGCATTGCTGGTGTCGCCAAAAAACCGGTTAATTGCCGAAAGCGTGGCATATGAAGCAATGTGATTGATGGTTAAATGCGAGTTGGCGGGATAATCTTTAAATATGCCGGTTACTTCAAAAGTCCTTGTATAACCGGGGTCACGGTACACCAGTCGTTTACCCATTGCAGGTTCAGAACCAAAATATTTTTTGGCAGTGCTTTCGGATAACAACAGTTTGTCAGGCCCGTCCAATGCAGTTGCCGGGTTGCCAGACAGCATTTGTATGTTAAACATACGGAGGAACGAAGCGTCTGCATAGTAGCCTTTCTCTTCACTGAACTTGACCTGTTTTTCATCATTTGCCAGCAGGAGGTTGGCATCATGCAGGCGGCAGAAATCTTCAATTTCGGGATAATCTCTCTTTAATGTTGGGCCGATAGCCGGGTAAATGGTTGCAGACTGCCAGGAAAGCTTTCCCTGCTGATAAGAGTCGAGGCGCAAACGCACTACCTGGTTTGCTTTTTCATGAAAATCATCATAGCTTTTTTCGTAAGACACATATTGAAAGATCAGCAAACAGCAGGTGAAGCCAATAACAAGGCCGGCAATATTCAGAACGGTATAACCCCTGCGTTTTACGAGGTTTCTTACTGCTAATTTGAAATAGTTTTTAAACATGGCGTTAGAATTAAAAAGTAAAAAGGCAAAACATCTGCTTAATTTTTTTTGGCTTTTGAATTTTAACTTGCTTTATTCACTTCTCAAAGCTCCATCCCGCTTTCGGCGGAATCTCTGCACAAACATTTTCTATCACCCTATTCACTTCGTAACGCTCCTACAGGGTTGGCAATTCCCGCTTTTATTGCTTGGAATGCTATGGTGATGAATGCAATGGTAACAGCCAGCAAGCCTGCTACAGCAAACACCCACCAGCCAATTGAAATGCGATAGGCAAAACCCTGCAGCCATTGGTTCATAAAATACCAGGCCAACGGCGCAGCAATAACGAGTGCAATAATTACCAGCTTTAAAAAGTCTTTTGATAATAATTTTACAATGCCGGGCAAAGAAGCGCCTAATACTTTTCTTATGCCAATTTCTTTTGTGCGGTTAACAGCAGCTAATGCTGCCAGCCCGAACAAACCAAGGCAGGCAAGAAAAACAGAAATGCCCCCTGCCCACCCGATGATGCTGCTCCATTTTCTTTCTGCTTTATAAAAATTATCAAGGCTTTCATCAAGAAAACTGTATTTAAAAGGCAGGTCTGCAACTACAGCGCCCCATGCTTTTTGCATGGCAGCCAATGCCGGGGCCGGATTACCGGGTTTGATTTTTACAAAGAATTTATAAGGTGCATAATCAGCAAACTGGTGAAATAGCTGCGGCTTTACTTCTTCCTTAAATGGCCGGAAATTAAAATTCTTTATTACCCCGATTACCTGAGGCATTTTTTCCACCGGGGCATTTTCGTAATAACCTTTCAGTACCTGCCCCACTGCATTTTCAACAGTCCAGCCAAAGTCTTTTACCATTGCCTCATTTACAATTATAGATGAAACCGTGTCTGCTGCAATTTTCGGATCAAAATTTCGTCCTGCAATCAATTTCATTCCCATCAGAGGGATGTAATCGTGGTCAATATAATATTCAAAAACATCTTTGTGTGTTCCGTTGTATTCAAATCCTGAGCGGCTCCAGCCGGTCCCTTCGCCTAATCCAAGTTCTGCACTTGCCACACCGGCAACATCCGGCCTTGAAGCAAGGGCCTGTTTGAATAAAGGATATATTTCTTTTGTTTTGGTATCGCTTGCATCAATCACTACAATATTATCTTTATTAAAACCGGGATATTTTCCGCTCATGTAATTTGTTTGCTGCAGGATAACCATGGTGCAGATGATGAGCCCGGCAGACAAAGCAAACTGAAAGGTTACAAGGGATTTGGTAAATAGGTTGGCGCCGCTGACTTTTATTTTGCTCTTTAATACTTCAACCGGCCTGAAGCCCGATAAGATAAGTGCAGGATAACTGCCGGCAAGTAACCCTACAAGCAGTATCAGCCCGGCAAGCATCCATGTTATTTCAGGGTATGATGAAAATGAAAATTGCAGTTCACGCCCTGACAATGTATTAAACCAGGGAAGCAGGAATTTTGCCAGCAGCAACCCGAGTATCAGTGAAAGGAGACTGAGCAAAATTGCTTCAGCCAGGAATTGTACAACAAGGTGCCTTCTTTCGCTTCCAATCACTTTTCTTACGCCCACTTCTTTGGCCCTTCTTGCAGAACGACCGATTGCGAGTGTGGTAAAATTGATGCAGGCAATCAGCAATACGCCTGCAGCTATGCTTAAAAGTATCCAGATGGTTTTGGGGTTTACCTGTGCAACAGGGCCGCCCCATATTTTAGTATCGGTATGCCCGGTTTTCAATGGCTGTAAACCAAAACGCACAGGTGGCGCTGCACCTTCCCATTTAAAGCCCGCATCTTTTAATTCTTTTTCTTCATCAGGATAATATTTGTGACGGAAAGCTGCGAGCTTTTGTACATCACCTGGTAAGCCGCTGCCGGGGTTTAACTGAACATAAGTGATGTACGCAGAGCGGTTCCAGTTATTGACCCCCCGTTTTGCATTCCTTGTTGTTTCCATGTAACTGAAATTTCCAATTAACTCAAATCTGTTAGAAGAGTTAGCCGGAATATTTTCTGCAACTGCGCTTATGGTAAATGTAACAAAGGCGTCCTCTACTTTTACTTCAATGGTGCGGCCAATAACATTGTCTGTCCCGAAAAGCTCTTTGGCTTTGGATCTTGTAATAACCATATTCTGCAGCCCCGCTAAAGCTGATCGGGGCGAACCATATACAAGCGGAAAAGAGAAGACAGTAAAAAATGACGGATCAGCAAAAGATACACGCATCCCTTTTATTGTACCATCAGTTTTAATAAAACTTTCTCTCCAGCCATCATGTATCCTGACATAATCAACCACATCAGGCAGGTCTGCTTTCATGGCCGGGCCAAGGGGAGATGGCATGTATACATCGCCACCTGCTTCCTGTCCGCTCATTGCTTCGCTCCAGCGGTACATACGGTAAATATTATCCGCATTTTTATGAAAACGGTCGAAACTGAATTCATTGACTGCATACAAAAGAAAAAGTGAAAAGCAGGCCAGGCCGATTGACAAACCGGAGATATTGATAAAAGAAAGGATTTTCTGGCGGCCCAGGTTGCGCAAAGCAATTTTAAAATAATGATTAAGCATGGTTGTACATTTTATTCTGTTCTCAATGATTCACTCCGCTATTAAGCAGTATCTCCGCATAAATATTTTTATCACACTATTCACTGCGTAATGCCCCCACAGGATTGGCAATTGCGGCTTTGACGGCCTGAAAGCCAATAGTCAATATCGCAATGGCAATAGCTAAAAAAGCAGCCAAAATAAAGACCCACCAGCTGATGGGGGTATGATGTGCAAAATCCTCCAGCCACTTAACTACAAAATAGTAAGCCAACGGAACAGCAATGAGAATGGAAATAATGACTAAAATGAGAAAGTCTTTAGAGATCATCCCCACGATACTTGATATACTCGCTCCCAAAACTTTTCGTACCCCGATTTCTTTTACCTTTCGTTCTGCTGCAAATGTTGATAACCCAAAAAGACCTAAGCAACAAATAATCAATGACACTATTGTAAATCCCAGGAACAATTTTCCCTGCGCTGATTCGTCTTTGTATTCCTGGTTATAAATGTTATCGAGAAATGAGTATTCGAAAGGGTAGTCAGGCGCATATTTCCTGACAATGCTTTCAATCCTTCCTAATGTCTGGGCCATGTTTGAGTTTTCAGCGGTTTCTATGAGGTGGTAAAGCCCATTGGTCTTGCTGAACATTAAAATAAGCGGCTGTGTGGCCTGATGGAGGTTCCCATTGATAAAATCAGCTGTCAACCCGATAACCTCTCCTTTCCCATTCCACATTTCAAGTTTTGTCCCAATCACATTCTCCCTGGTAAGGCCCATGGCATGCATCGCTTTTTCATTAATGATATAATTTGATGAATCTGCATTATTGCTGCCGGAAAAATTTCTTCCTGACTGAAGTTTGATATGCATTGCAGGGATAAAATCCTCATCACATCGCAAAACCTTAAAAGATATGGATGAATTAGCCGGTTTGTTGGGCCAAACGGGGTCGGTAGTAGTAATAGGCACCTGAAATAAATTGCTCCCGGCAAAGGCTGCACTCTTTACAGACGGAACCCGCAACAGCTCATTTTTTAATGCAGAATAATTTTTATTGAACTCTTCTCTGTGATTCAGTACAATGATATTTTCCTTTTTGAAACCTAAATCCTTTTTGAATATATAAGAAAGTTGCCTGTAGATAAAAATACTTCCGATAAGTAATACCAGTGAAATGGTAAACTGTGCCACTACCAATACCTTTCTGAAGCTGAATGTTTTTACTGCCGACTGTGCATTATTCTTAAATATTGCTATTGCTTTCTTGGATGACAGATAAAGAGCAGGATACAGGCCTGCCATTAACCCGCTCAACAACGTAATCCCAAGAATGCCGGCTGCAATAACGGGGTGATTAAAATTCAATCCCATTGATTTTCCTGTAATTTCATTTACCACCGGAACGAGCAGTATTGCTAAAAAAACCGAGAACAACATTGCAATAAATGCCATCAGCACAGACTCTCCTATAAACTGAAGCCGCAAAGATTTATCAGAAGCCCCCGTTACTTTTCGTACACCTATTTCCCGGAACCTTGTGGTTGCTCTTGCCGTTGTAAGATTTATAAAATTGATGCAGGCCATTATAAGCACCACAATGGCTATCATTCCGAATAATGAAAGCTGGCCGGTTTTGCCGCCGGCAGGTTTACCGTTTTCAAACTTACCATTCAGGTATGCCCTGGAAAATGGATATAGAAAGGCCTCCCGGTTGCAATCGTTACAATTATTCCTGATTATTCTTCTCACTTTGGCATCTGCACCATGAAAATCAGACCTGGAATTCAGCATAACAAAAGCCTGGGTAGCGCCGCTTCTCCAATGCTGCGCCCATGGGTTTTCCTTTTTCCAGAGTTCAAAAGAGATAATGTAATCAAATTGAATGGATGAATTCTGAGGAATGTCTTTAAAAACACTTGCCACTGTCATGTTATATATTTTATTGACCTCAAGAATTTTCCCGACGGGGTCCTCTGTATTAAAAAGTTTCCTGGCTAATTTTTGGGAAATTGAAATGGCATTGGCATTTGGCAATGGGTTGTTCATATTGCCTGATATAACCGGAAATGAAAACATGGAAAAAAAAGCGGAATCAGCGTACAGCCCGTTTTCGGTAAATGATTTGCCGTTGTATTTTAAAAGAATATCAGTATTCCTGCTGGTTTGTATCACCCCTTCGATTTCAGGTATATCTTTCCGTAGCGCATCCCCGATTTTTACAGTAGGTGCATCATACGTATCTATTTTTCCATCCGGGTAAAAATCATTGATCATTACCTTATAGATGCGGTTGATATGGGTATGAAATTTATCCGTAGAAAATTCATCTGCCGCCCATAGAAAAATCAGGAAGCATGTAGTTAATGCCGCTGTAAGGCCGCCGAGATTAATTAAGGAATAGAGTTTATGCTTTAATAATTGCCGGATTGCGATCTTGAAATAGTTTTTTATCATGGTTATACTTTTATTCCGTTCTCAAACTTTTCACGGGGTTCATCAACGCAGCTTTTAAAGATTGTATGCTTACTGTTAATAAAGCAACGAGTAAAACAACAACTGCTGCCAGAACAAATGACCACCAGCTGATGTTTATCCTGTAAGCAAAATCTTTCAGCCAGTCTTTCATAAACCACCATGCCAGCGGAAAGGCAATGATGGCTGCAATGATGATGAGCTTTGCAAAATCTTTTGAAAGCAAACCCACAATGCTGCTTACGTTTGCACCTAATACTTTTCTGATGCCGATTTCTTTCGTTCTTCTTGTTACAGCCAGTGTGGCCAGTCCGAACAATCCCATACATGCAATAAATATGGAAAGGGCCGATGCGATTTTTACAATGTTGCTGGTGCGTTGCTCTGCCTGGTATTGCGCAGCGATGGTGTCATCTAAGAATTGGTATTCAAAATCCTGGTTGATAGCTACGGATTTCCATACTTTTTTAAGTACAGCGATGTTATTTGAAAGGTTACCTGCTTTAAGCCGTACAGATATCCTTGCCTGCGGGGGAAAAGCGAATGAGATATTTTCTGTGCGGCGGAATACTGAATCGGGCTGCACCACCATCAGCAATGGCCTCACTTTGTTGTGCAGCGACATGTAATTGAAATCCTTTACCACGCCAATAACCTGCTGGTCGAAAGGGCCTGGTAATTTTTTCCCGATAAAATCTGTAAGCCCGAATTCCTTTACGAATGCTTCA
The DNA here is from genome assembly GCA_033763355.1 of Chitinophagaceae bacterium. Taxonomy (GTDB): domain Bacteria; phylum Bacteroidota; class Bacteroidia; order Chitinophagales; family Chitinophagaceae; genus JANRKT01. Next base: position 12,148 of record JANRKT010000010.1, read on the forward strand.
TTTACCAATGCAGCAGAAGTAATATCAGCGGGGTTATCTGCTGCAAAACTTCTGCCCTGCGCCATTTCAATTTTCATGGCTTTTATAAAGTGCGGGTCAATGGCATTGAACTGAAAGCTCCGGTAAATTCTTTTCTCATCAGTAAAGCCCATTTCAATCCAGGGTGTTTCTGAAAAGCTGTAAAGCGATACAGCGGCATCAGCCACTTCCGGGTGTTTCAGTAATTCTGTTCTGTACAAATTCGCCAGGGGCATACCTTCTGCACGGCGTTTATTGGTGGGTACTGTTACTACCTGCTCTTTGTTATACCCTAATTCTTTATTCTGCAGGTAATGCATCTGCTCACTGATCACAATGGTGCAAACTATCATGGCAATTGAAGCAACAAATTGCCCAACTACCAGGCTTTGTCTTAACCACCCGGTATTGCTTTTCATTTTCAGTTTTCCTTTCAGTACTTCTACCGGTTTGAAACCTGAGAGTATAATGGCCGGGTAAATACCGGCAATCATGGCAATAATTCCAATCATCAGAAGCGAAAACAACAGAAAAGTAAAATCAAAATGTAAACTAAGGTTGCGGCTGATAAGCTGGTTAAAGGGGTTTACGAGCAATGCCGCAAGGCCTAACCCAATGATTACTGAAATGATAGTGAGCAAAAATGCTTCGCCCCAGAACTGGCGGATAAGCTGTTTTCTTTCCGCACCCAATACTTTTCTCAGCCCTACTTCCATTGCCCTTGTTGCAGAACGGCCCACAGAGAGTGTGATAAAATTGATGCATGCTACAAGCAACAATAAAATTCCGATGGTGGCAAGTATGTAAGAATATTTGGGGTTGCTGATGGGTTCGTTGCCTGCCGGTAAAGAAGTATCAAGGTGAATAGCTGTAATGGGTTGCAGTTTTACAATAAAACCGCCTTCCCGGTAATCTTCGCCCAGTTGCGCTTTTACCATAGCCGGGAATTTCTTTTCCAGTTCTGCCGCTTTTACATTTTCTTTAAGCAACACAAAAGTTTCAGATTGCACATTGAACCACGAAGAAAATGCACCGGGGCCAAACAAAAATTTCGCATTGGAGTAGGGGATAAGCAGTTTGTATTTTATGCTTGATTCTTCCGGCGCTTTTTTGGAAATGCCGGAAACGGTAAACAATATTTTTTCTGTTCCCAGTTCTATCTCCACCTGTTTGCCCAAAGGATTGGTTTTACCAAAAAACTTTTTCGCTGTTTCTTCAGTGAGGATTACCGAATTAGGGGTGGGGAAGGGGTTCTGACGGCTCCCTTCCTGCAATTCAAAATCAAACTGGCGGAAGAAAGCAGAATCTACCATCCTGATGTCTTCACTGAAACTGCTCTGATCAACTTTTACAAGCCTTGTAAAAGCAAACACACGGCAGGTGCTTTCAATTTCAGGATAAGTTTCCTGCATAACAGCAGCCATGCTTAATGGGGTAACGGTATTAACAAAATCCTGTCCTTCATATTTTTCATGCTGTGATGCACGGTAAATACGGCCGGCTTTGCTGTGGAACTTGTTATAACTGAATTCGCTGCGCACAAACAGCATAATTAAAATGCAGCAGGTTATGCCAACAGCCAGGCCAAGAATATTGATGGCTGTATAACCCTTATAACGGTGCAGGTAGCGAAAAGCCACTTTAAGGTAATTGCGTAACATATGCCTCCTTATTTTCCCTTTCGGTTTTGTTTAGCTCATTAACTTTTGTAAACAAGCCACATCATGAACAATAAATCACTTTTAAAAGAACTTATTATATCCTGTTGTTGCCCTCAATTTCTCCAGGAATGACTTCCCGGCATTAAACTGATGATCATTCCTTATTCACTCCTTAATGTGCCCACAGGGTTACCCATTGCTGCCCTTATAGTTTGCGAACAGATGGTTGCAATGCCGGCAAAACCGGTAATTGCTATTGATAATAAAACCAGCCAGGGTGTATTGGAAATCCTGTATGCATAATTTTGCAGGAACAGGTTACCGAGTATATAACCAGACGGAACACCAATAAGCATACCGGTGCCAATAAGAACTGCAAATGACCTGCTGAGCATAACAGTTACATCTTTTACACTTGCGCCAAGTACTTTTCTTATACCAATCTCTTTTACTTTTAATTGTGTGCTGTACATTACCATGCCCAGCATGCCCAGACAAGCCAGTGTAATAGCAAGGAAAGAGATATAGGAGAGTATCTTCAATACATCTGCAAGACCTGAAACAGTATAGGCATCATCAATTTCATCTTCCATCATTATATAATGAATGGGGTGCACCGGATCAAAGTTTTTCCATACAGTTTGCAATGCTGCAATGATGCGGTCTTTGGCGGGGGGATCAATGGCAATACTCATTACTGCGAAATCCGAAGGCCTGTACCGGAAGGCAACCGGGCCGATAGCATAATTTAACGGGCGGAAATGAAAATCCTTTACAACACCTGCAACCTTAAGCGCAACAGAATCGCCTGCATAAATGACATGGTTGAGCGATGAAACCGGATCTTTAAAACCAAAACTTTTTAAGGCAGTTTCATTCAGTATCACTTCTGTTTCCCTGTCTTTGGGTAACCCGGTGCGGAAATTGCGGCCGGCAAGAAATTTTACCTCAATATTGCTGAGGTAATTTTCATCTGCACGGAAATCCCTCATCACAAAAGCGGCATCGGATTTATTGCGTTTATAATCGTCTGACCAGTCCTGGAATGTTCCCAAACTATGCGATACAGCGCCAATCCTTCTCACGCCGGCAATGTTCTTTATTTCTTTGGATAATTTTTCATAATCATTTCCCTGCAACCGGACATTCAGTATGTTTTTTTCGTTGATGCCATAGTTTACCGTGAGCATAAACTGCACCTGCTGATAAATAAATAATACAGCTATAATAAAAATCAGCGAAAAAGTGAACTGCATCACCATCAGTATCTTCCTGAAGCTGAGCTTTGTGCTGACTTTTGCGCCGATAACATTTTTTAATACCATTACCGGTTTAAAACCCGAGAGGTAGCCCGCAGGCAATAACCCTGCAATTGTGCCGATGATAATGGCAAACAGCAGAAAGAAAAAATACAATGAACCATCTTCTCTGAGGTCAATCGAAAATTCACGGGGTATCTGCAATTGCATAAAAGATGATTTAAGGAATTGCAGGATGATGTAAGAAAAGAACAGCGCAAAGAGTGAGAAGATTACTGATTCGCCAATGAACTGAAGGAATACCTGCCAGCGGCGGGCCCCCATCACTTTCCTTACGCCGATCTCTCTTGCCCGCTTAAGTGATTTGGCAATCATCAGGTTGGTATAGTTCAGTCCTGCCATTATCATGATTACTGCGGCCAGCGCCGCAAGCATAAGCAATAATGTTTCAGGCAATGACCTGCCCATCTGATTGGAAAGTATCGGCCCCGGGCTTATTTTACCCAATGGCTGCAAATAAAATTCATACCCCTTATCCCTTGTTTCCAGTTTCACCCTCGAATAATATTTTTTGCTGATAGCCGCCAGTGCGGCTTCAGCTTCTTTTTTATTTTTTCCTTCCTGTAATTTGAAATATACATAACCGGTGTAATAATTATTCCAGTTCTGCAACGAAGGGGTTACAGCCCGTTGTTTCTCCAATAACGGCAGTACACTGGCGGAAGCCAGCACTTCAAACTCGAAATGTGTTTTGCCGGGAAACTGTTGCAGCACCCCGCTTACAATAAAATTTCCATAGCCCCTCAGTTGTACAGTTTTGCCAAGCGGGTCAGAATTGCCAAAAAGTTTCTTTGCTGCTTCCTGTGTAAGAACAAGGTTTTCCGGTGAGGACAAAGCAGTAGCCGGGTTACCCTTTTCGAGTTTGAAATTAAAAACCTTCAGAAAAGATGGATCGGTAAATAAGCCCGGCACGGGCACAGTAACATTTTCAAAAACTGCATCGCTGTTAAGCTGCCGGTCAATCCTCACCACGTCTTCAACAAAAGAATAACCTTCTTTCAGTACTGCTGCCAGAGGTAAAGGAGCGGAGGCATAGGGCTCATTCCCTCCATCTGTGCGTATGGCATTGGTGTTAACCCTGTAAATGCGTTCCGCACTGTTATGAAACAGGTCAAAAGAATATTGCCCTTTGATAATAAGAATAATCAGCAGGCCCAGCGACATGCTTACAGAAAGACCTATGATATTGATAAGGGAGAAAGTTTTGTTTCTCCAGATGTTCCGCAGTGCAATGTTGAAGTAATTTTTGAACATAACTTCAGAATTAAAAAGTAAAAAACAAAAGCAGTTTATTTCATTATTCTTTTTTTGACTTTTGAATTTTGTGCCTTACTCCGTTCTTAAACTCTTCACCGGATTAGCCACTGCTGCTTTTATGGATTGATACAAAACCGTAAGTATGGCAATGGACAAAATCAATAAAACCGGCAAAACGAAAAACCATATATCAATTGAAATACGAAATGCATATTTATTCAGCCAGTTCTGCATCAGCCAGTAGGCAACAGGTACGGCTATTAAGCTGGCTGCTATTATCAGTTTCATGTAATCTTTGGTTACCATCCGGGTAATCTGCACAATACCTGCGCCCAGCACCTTACGGATACCGATTTCCTTCATCCGTTTTGAAACAGTGTAAAGTGACAGGCCAAATAATCCCAGACAGGCAACAATGATGGCGATGATGGTAAACAACCACAATACAGTTGAAAATAATTTATCATCCTTATACTGGTTGTTAAACTGTTCATCTAAAAAGGAGGACTGGTAAGGGCTTCCGGGAAAATATTTGTTCCATTTCTCTTTTACAAAACCCAGCAACACAGGAAGGTTGGTTGTATTGAGCTTTACAGAAAAATACCCGAAATTTCTTTCTTCATCCGTGTAAAAAACAATGGGGTCAAAATTGTACTGCAACGATTCCTGGTGATAATCTTTTACCACGCCTATCACCTTGCAGTTGAACCCGGTGCCCCTCAGTTCCTTACCCAGAATATCAGCAGCATTAACAAAACCAAATACTTTAGCTGCTGTTTCATTTACAATTACATTCAAAACGACATTCGTATCCACCGCCGGTTTATCTTCTGCAAAATTTCTTCCGGCAATCAGTTTCAAATCATAAGCAGGAATAAATTTTTTGTCAATACCAAATACCCGACAGCGCTTACCAAGTGATGAACCTTTTAGACTAAAATCTGATGAACCGCCTACTTCACCGCCAGGCACTGAAGTGGATGCTGTAACAGATTGTATGGCAGGGTTGGCTTCCATCTCATTTATAAATGCATTATAAGAAGGAATGGCAGCACTGTCGAGATTAGCATTTTGTGTAAGCACCAATGTTTGATTGATGTTAATACCTAACTCCCGTTTTTGCATAAATTGTAACTGCCGGTAAAAACCCAATGCACCGGCTATTAAAACAATGGCAGCGGTAAACTGCAAAACCACTAAAGACTTTCTTAATAAATTTTTACTACTGCTTAACCCCGGTGAAGCTTTTGAAGCTTTTAACGTATGTATGGGCTGAAAGGAGGATAACAAAAATGCAGGATAAAAAGCTGCTGCTATGGTACCCGTTAAAAATATAGCGATAACAAAAACCCAGAATTTGATACTGGCAATTTTCAGATAGCTGATATCTTTTTCCACCAAACCTGCAAACCAGTTAAGGCTTAAAAGGAAGATGCCAGCTCCCAGCAGGATGCCGGCAATATTCACCAGCAATGATTCGGAAAGAAACTGGCCCATCAGTTGAAACTTTCCGGCGCCCACTACTTTTCGCACTCCCACTTCCTTAGAACGGTCGAGTGAACGGGCTGTGGAGAGATTGATATAATTTATCCAGGCAATAAATAAAATAAACAAAGCAGCAATGCCGAGATATTTCAGGTACGAAAGATTGCCATTGCCCGCCAGTTCATAATCGTAATCAGAGCGCAGGTGAATATCTTTAACCGGCTGAATATCGAAGAACTGCTGATAACCCCGCTGCTTCATATCAGCACCCATATAGCGCTGTGCAAAAGCCGGCATTTTTGCCTCTAATGCTTTTACATCTGTACCGGGTTTAAGTAATATATAGGTATAGAAATCAGACCAGCCCCAGCTTGTTTCAGCAGCCCCTTCTGTAAGCTGTATGTATTTTTTATAGTTGAGTAAAATATTAAACTGCAGATGTGAGGTGGCTGGTAAATCTTCCAGCACGGCTTTTACTATATAATCTTCATTATTGTAGTGAAGCGGTTTGCCAACAGGCTCTTCTGTACCAAAGTATTTTTTTGCTGTGGAGGCTGTAATTACCGCATCATTCAGTTCAGTAAAAGTGGCAGCGGCATTACCCAGTTTAAAAGGGAAAGAAAATATTTTAAACACTGCCGGGTCGGTATAATAAATACCGCCGTTTTCCGCAATCTTAACATCTTTAAATTTTACAATACCACCCCGTCTGCGGAAACGAACTGACTCTTCCACTTCGGGAAAATCTTTTTTCATGGCCGGCGCCAGGGCAGGATAAGTAAATGCAAAGGTCTGCACCTTTCCGTCTTTCTCTGTCAGCCTCATCGGCACACGGAAAATCCTTTCTTTATTCAGCAGCGCTTCATCGTAACTGTATTCAAAACGGATATAGTTTACAATTAAGAGAAAGGCAGCCACGCCAACAGCCAGCCCGAATATATTGATGGCTGAAAAAGTTTTAGTCTTTAAAATATTGCGCCAGGCGGTTTTAAAATAGTTTTTAAACATAATTGTGCATTTATTCAGTTCTCAAACTTTTATTCCGCTTTCTGCGGAATCTCCGCAAAAACATTTTACACTTCCCTATTCACTCCGCAATGCTCCTACCGGATTGGCAATTGCTGCTTTAATGGCCTGAAAACTTATTGTGATCAAAGCGATCATAACAGTCAGCAACCCGGCTGCAATAAATACCCACCAGCTTATTGTAATACGATAAGCAAATTCCTCCAACCATTTATTCATAAAATACCAGGCGACAGGAAAAGCAATGATCGAAGCAACCAAAGTGAGTTTCAAAAAATCTTTTGATAATAATGCGACAACATTCGGCACAGAAGCTCCCAAGACCTTTCGAACTCCTATTTCCTTTGTTCTTTTTTCCGCCATAAATGCACTTAACCCAAACAAACCAAGACAAGCAATGAAAATAGAAAGCGCTGCAAATATGCTGAAGATGCTGCCGAGTCTTTGCTCTGTACGATATTGCGCATCAAAAGCCTCATCTAAAAAACTATAGTCAAAAGGTTCACTGCTTGTAAAACCTTTCCACTCTTCTTCCAGTTGACTGATCGTGTTACTGATATTACCGCCTTTAATTCTCGCTACTATATTTGAAACACCCAGGTCATACGTTTTCGAAGAAGGATGAAAAAGAGCAAAAGGAGTTATCACATTTTGCAAAGATTGAACGTTAAAGTTTTTAATTACTCCGATCACCTGGAAACGAGCATTATTTCCTCCGGGATATTCCAGCCATTTTCCAACAGGATCTTTCCATCCTATCTGGTTCACTGCTTCTTCATTAAGAATGACAGATGCTGAATCATTAAAGTCTTTGGAAAAATTTCTTCCTTTTACCACCTTAATATTTAAAGTCGGTATAAATGAATCGTCAACCATAAATGAATTCAACTGTATCTCCGCTGATTTTTTATTTCCTTCATCCTCGGGCTGATAAGAATCACCAAAAGCATCGCCTGAAGGAATACTGGTAGTGAATGCAGCATTTAAGACGCCGGGTATTCCACTTATGTTTTGACGAAAAGTTTCTTCCGCCGATCTCAAACGATTGGTGCTTGAGATCACAACAACATTTT
>JANRKT010000011.1:0-28163 GCA_033763355.1 Chitinophagaceae bacterium
CTGGTGGCAGTATGCGATAATGTAAAAGAAAAGGCCCATGAGCTGGCAGCAAAGTATGGCGTAAAAGCATATTGCAGCATTGATGAAATGCTGGGCAATGAAAAGGAAATGCAGGTGGTTTCTGTATGCACACCCAACGGGTTACATGCAGAGCATACAATTAAATCGCTGAATGCAGGCTTTCATGTACTCTGTGAAAAACCTATGGCCATTACGGTACAGGAATGTGGTAAAATGATACAGGCTGCGGAACGGGCCAACCGCCGTTTATTTGCCATCAAACAAAACCGGTTTAACCCTCCGGTAGAAGCGGTAAAGAAACTTATTGATGAAAACAGACTGGGAAAACTGTACAGCATACAACTGAATTGTTTCTGGAACCGGAATGAAGACTATTATAAAAATTCCTGGAAAGGGACTTTATCACTTGACGGCGGTACGCTGTTTACACAATTCAGCCATTTTATTGATCTGCTTTACTGGCTGGTTGGCGATGTAGAAGAAGTAAAAGCTTTTATGGGCAATTATGCACACCAGGGGATGATTGAATTTGAAGATACAGGCGCAGTGATACTGAAATTTGAAAACGGGGTAATTGGTACTGTTAATTATACCGTTAACAGTTATAAGAAAAATATGGAAGGTTCTCTTACCATTTTTGGGGAGAAGGGAACAGTTAAAATAGGAGGGCAGTACCTGAACGAACTGGAATACCAGAGCATTGAAGGGTATAAAATAGAAAACCTTCCAGAAGGCAACAAGCCGAATAATTATGGCAATTATGTAGGCTCCATGAGCAACCACGATAAGGTTTATGATAACCTCATTGAAGTGCTGCAAAATAATGCGGCCATCACCACCAGTTCTTTTGAAGGGCTGAAAACAGTGGAGATTATTGAGAAGATTTATAAAGCGGCAGTGCACATAAACTGATACCATTATCCTTTAGTATCTTATGAACCGCCAGTTATTTGAATACCACCCTGTAATTGGTTACAAGTTCATCCCGGAACTTAAAGTGAGGCTGCAGCATGAAGCCGGCGGATATTTGCTCCGCACCAACAACCTCGGGTTTCGTTCTGAAACAGATTACCGGTTAGAAAAAGACCCCGCTAAAAAAAGAATATTGTTTTTCGGGGATTCATTCACTGCCGGCGATGGTGTTTCCAACAAATACCGTTACACTGATGTGTTACAGCAAATGTTACCCGAAACAGAGGTATATAATTTCGGTTTGCCTGGTTCAGGAACCGATCAGCAGTTTCTCATTTATAAAGAATACGGCCATGCATTTGAGTATGACTTGCTGGTAATAGCGGTGCTGGTAGAAAACATCCGCCGCATCAAATCGCATTACCGTTATTATTATAATGATGAGGGAGTGAAAATGGTTTACCAGAAACCTTATTATGATTTTAAGAACGGGGAGTTTCAGTTGTTTAATACGCCAGTACGGCAACAGCCATTGAAACTGGAAGAATTGCCGAAGGAAGAACATGAAAAAGTGGATACCGGCGGAAGGTTTGAAACGGCAAGAACAATTATAAATGCCCTTGGCCTTAAAGAGCTCACCCAAAAACTTACCAAATACCAGCCTGTTCCTGAATACAATAAAGCTGATTCACCTGAATGGCTGATCATGAAAGAAATATTGATCCAATGGTGCCGGATGGCCAAATCAAAAGTTTTGGTTGTGCCTTTGCCTTTGTACCAGTTTATTGAAGAAACCAGTGATGCAGGAAAATACCAGGAAAGGTTTGCCGGACTGGCAACTGAAGTGCCGGTTGAAGTGTACGATCCGTTACCTGATCTGCAGCAGTACAGCATGGCAGACAGAAGAAATTTCAGGTTTAAGGATGATGTTCATCCAACACCGGATGGCCACCTTGCTATTGCGAAAAGCCTTTACAAAAAAATAAAGCAGATGGTTGCATGATGTGCGGAGCCATTTCTAAAACTTTTTTAATTACTCATGCTTTTTAACAGTCTTGTTTTTCTTGTATTTCTTGGTGTAGTGGTTCCGTTGTTTTACCTGCTCAGGAACAAAACACACAAGAAATACTTACTGCTTGCTGCCAGCTATGTGTTTTATGGTTACTGGGACTGGCGTTTTTGTTCCCTGTTGTTGCTTTCAACAGTAATGGATTATTACCTGGGCCATTACATTCATGATGCAAAAAGTGAAAAGAGCCGGCGCAGGATGCTGCACCTGAGTTTGTTTGTAAACCTTGCATTGCTCGGGTTCTTTAAGTACTTTAATTTCTTTATTGAAAGCTTTTCTTCGGCATTTGGAACACCTGTTGATTTTCTTCACCTCAACATCATTCTGCCGGTTGGCATTTCATTTTATACTTTTCAAAGCCTTTCTTATACGTTTGATGTTTACCGCAGGAGAATGGAACCGTCAAATTCTTTGCTGGATTATGCCCTGTTCGTTTCCTTCTTTCCCCAACTGGTGGCCGGCCCTATTGAAAAAGCCATTGACCTTTTGCCCCAGGTATCTGAACTCAGTAAACCAAAGAAAGATGATATAAAGGAAGGACTGGTACTGATTACCATCGGCATGTTTATGAAAGTAATGATAGGCGATACCATTGGAAAATACGTGGACCATATTTTTACCGAACCCACATACTATGCATCGGGTGAATTGCTTTGTGCACTGATTTTGTTTTCCCTGCAGATCTATGCTGATTTTTCGGGTTACAGCAAAATAGCCAAAGGCTGCGGCAAATTGCTTGGGGTAACATTGATTGACAATTTCAACCAGCCATACCTTGCTTCAAACATTACTGATTTCTGGCGCAGGTGGCACATCTCACTTTCATCCTGGCTGAAAGATTACTTATACATCTGGTGGCTGGGTGGTAATAAGAAAGGGAAAGTAAGAACTTATATTAACCTGATGGTAACCATGTTGCTTGGTGGTTTATGGCACGGTGCCAACTGGACTTTTATGGTATGGGGCGGTATTCATGGAGCGGCGCTGGCAGTACACAAGTTCTTTCTGGGAGAAAAAAAACCGGAAACGCATTTTGTTTATAAAGGGGCAGGCAGTGTGGCAAAATATGTTATAGGTGTATTGCTCACTTATCTTGTTGTATTATTTGCCTGGTTGTTTTTCCGTGCACCGGATTTTTCAACAGCCGGTTATATCCTTCAGCAGTTTGTAAACTGGAACTGCAGTGAAATCATGAATGAATTTATCCGTGTAACGGTAATGTACGCCCTTGTTGTTATTGTACTTGATGCAATTGAATATTATACCAAACGGCACGATTACCTGATGCTGCTGAAGCCGGCAGTAAGGTATGGCATTATGGTGCCGGTGTGGGCCATGATCATTATGTTTATGTACACTGTAGGCAAACCGGCGCCGTTTATCTATTTCCAGTTTTAATGATGTGATCGATATGAAACCCCTTTTCTCTTTTATTATAGCAGGCCTGGCCACTCTTCTCTTCTTTGATGTATTCATGAAGCAGGCCAAAATAACACCGCCGATACTGAAATATTACAATGATACTTTCGGCTCTTTAAACCGGCCGCACCTCAACTATTTAAAATCAGTTGAAGGGTTTTTTATCGGCCATTCCAATTACGACGGGAGGTTCAGGGAGAATTACCCGAAGCGCAAGGATAATAAAAAGACGCTGCGGATTTTACTGATAGGCGATTCCTTTGTTGAAGGTATTGATGTACTCAGCCGGAACCATTTTGCGCAATACATGGAAGATATACTCAAAGAGAAACTGAATACCAATGTTGAAATACTGAACCTCGGAAAGGGCAACTGTGTGCTGCATGCTTCTTCCTATTACTTCATCAATTATGTGCAGAAAGAATATGATATTGACCTTGTTTTGTATTTCACAGAGTTCAGGGACATACTCGCTACCAATGAGTATCCCTCCACTTCTTTTAAACTGGATGAAAAAACAGGTAAGCTTGAAGATAATTTTTCCTGGCAAAACACTGCAGAATACAGGCTGCACAAAAAACTTACCGGTATGCCCCTGGTAAAATATTATGAAGATATTGCCGCTACAAGGCTTGCGTACAGGGCATGGAGCGGACTTAAAACAAGGGGCTTTTTGCCGATGACATTGGGGAAGTTCTATGGAAGTATCCCAGAGCAGGATTACAGCTATACAAAATATGATGTGCCCATATCCGGATTGTCGAAGAAGGTATATGATACATTAGAAGCTTATCCCAACGGGCAAATGCTTTTTGTGGTAAGGAATTTGCCAACTGATGCCTATATGGTAAAAGATTATTTTAAGGAAAACAATTATCCTTTTATTGACCTGAATGATACGCTTGACAAACAGGTAATAAGAGGAACGGAAATCAATGCACATTTTTTTAAAACCACTCAAAGCTACGGCGGCCACTGGAACCATGAAGGGCACAAAGCAGTAGGACATTTTCTTGCAAACAGAATTGCAAGGGATATACATACATATAAAATGCCTTTTTTTAAAAATGAAGACTGATAAATATATACTGGGCATCTCCGCTTTTTATCATGATGCTGCTGCAGCCATTATAAAGAATGGTGAGATCATTGCAGCGGCGCAGGAAGAAAGGTTTACAAGGGTAAAGCATGATCCGCGTTTCCCGGTCAATGCCATCAATTACTGCCTTGAGGAAGCTTTTATTGAAGCTGATGAACTGGATGTGATTGCTTTTTACGACCACCCTGTTTTAACATGGGACAGGATTGTAAAAAACAGCGCCATGACCGGCCATGAAAGTTATCCTGTTTTTAATGCTGCATTAAAATCGGTGCTTGGTATAAAGATATGGGTGGAGAAATATACAAAAGAAGCTATCGGTACATTGGGTAAAACGGGAAAAATATTATTTGCAGGGCACCACATGTCGCATGCTGCATCTTCATTTTATCCTTCGCCTTACAATGAAGCGGCACTGATTACATTGGATGGCGTGGGCGAATGGTCAACTACAACAATTGCGCATGGAAAGGGAAATGACATTCATCTTTTAAAAGAAATCAATTACCCGCATTCCTTGGGTTTGCTTTACAGTGCATTTACTTATTACTGCGGGTTTAAAGTAAACTCAGGCGAATACAAACTGATGGGCCTTGCTCCTTATGGCACACCAAAATATGTAAATGAGATTTACGATAACCTTATTGATGTAAAACCCGATGGGTCTTACCATTTAAATACAGAATACTTTGGTTATTTAAAGGGAGATAAAACCACCAATGAAAAATTTCACCAGGTATTTAATAGTGAGCCGAGGCAACCGGAAAGCAGGATAACGCGGAGGGAGATGGACCTTGCAGCCTCCATACAGGTAGTTACTGAAGAGATCATGATTAAAATGGCGAAACATACCCGTGAACTTACTGGTTCTCCCAATCTTTGCCTTTCCGGCGGTGTGGCATTAAACTGTGTGGCCAATGGCAAGATATTGAGGGAAAAGATTTTTGATAACATCTGGATACAGCCTGCAGCAGGCGATGCCGGTGGTGCACTGGGTGCATGTTATGTTGCATACCACCAGTATTTTAAAGAGCCGCGTATATCAGCAGATGGAAAGAGAGATTTGCAAAAAGGATCATACCTCGGCCCTGCTTATCGTGAAACAGAGATTGAAGCTTTCCTGAAAAGACATGATTACCCCTACACAAAATTTGAGGATGAAGCAGAAAAGAACAGTGCACTTGCTGAAGAATTAGATAAAGGAAAAATCTTGGGTTTCTTTTCAGGCAGAATGGAGTTTGGCCCGCGTTCATTGGGAGCAAGATCAATTATTGGAGATGCAAGAAACCCGGAAATGCAATCGAAGATGAACCTGAAGATCAAGTTCAGGGAATCGTTCCGTCCTTTTGCGCCTGCTGTGCTGAGAGAGGATGTATCAAAATATTTTGAGCTGGATACGGACAGCCCTTATATGCTGCTTGTAGCGCCGGTGAAAGAAGAAATAAGGAAAGCAGTTGTTTCAGTAAATGGAGAAGGAAATGAGGATATGATTGAAGTGATCAATCAAGTACGTTCATCTTTGCCTGCCATTACACATGTGGATTACAGCGCAAGGATACAGACGGTTCATTCTGATACCAATAAAAAGTTTTATGGCCTTATCAAAGCATTTAAAAATTTAACCGGCAGCAGTGTACTGGTGAATACTTCATTTAATGTAAGGGGTGAGCCGATTGTTTGCTCACCCAAAGATGCGTACCTCTGTTTTATGCGGACGGATATAGATATACTCGTGCTTGAAAATTATGTATTATATAAAGAGCAACAACCTCAACTACTGGAAAATGAAAACTGGAAACAACAATACCAGCTCGACTGAGCAATTTGACCGGGAAATAAAAGACCTGTTTGAAAAATTTATTGCCAAAGCACATGCTGATGTTGCTGCGGGAAGGAAAAAGTATTTTCCTGCAGGTAAAGAAGCCGGCGCTGCATCTTATTATGAAATGCCTCAACACCCTGATTTCGCACATTATTCTTTTATTGATACCGGCAGCCAGGAGAGTTTTAAGGCTTTCCTTGAAAAGTTCTGGAATGGCCTTGGGTCGCCGGAGTTTGCTGCTATGGCAGAACCCTTAAGCAATTTGGCCTTTAAACTGAAAGATGAACAGAAGGAGCAATCAACAGAGCTCTCTCCCTTTGTGTATGTAATGTACTGATGATGCGGACCAAGGATAAGATTGCTTTGCTGCTCGATAAACTCTTTATCAATCAACTGGTCTTCCTGTTTACACTCCGTTGGTATGGCAAACACATCCGTGTAATCAATTACCATGGCACACCCGGTGAAGAGATGGCCAATTTTGAGGGGCAATTAAAGTTCTATCAGAAGTATTATGCCCCCGTTACCTATAATGACCTTGAAAAATTTTTTACCGGAAAAGGATGGCATAAGAACAAACCCGGTTTAATTATTTCATTTGATGACGGCCACCGCACCAATTATGATTATGCATTGCCTTTACTGGAGAAATATGGTTTTACAGGCTGGTTCTTTATTCCGCCTGGTTTAATAGAGGGCAGCAAAGATGAACAGGAAAATTTCGTGTCCATTGAAAAATTCAAAGGCGGGTATAACGACGGGCGTTTCCTTATGTCATGGGATGAAATAAATAAACTGTGTCAAATGCATGCGGTGGGTTGTCATACACTTACACATCACCGCATGAGCAACAATGACAGTGAGGAAGTACTTGAAAAGGAAATAGCGGTTTCCAAAAAGCTGTTTGAAAAAAAGATCAACCGGCCGGTGGATGTTTTTTGCTGGGTAGGCGGTGAAGAATACACCTATACTAAAAAAGCAGCAGAGAAAATAAAGAATGCGGGTTACCAGTTTTCATTTATGACAAATACGTATCCCCTTACACCCAAACAAAACCCGCTGCAGATACAGCGGACCAATATTGAATCAGACAACCCTTTGTTCCTGGTGCGGTTCCAGTTAGGGTTTTTAATGGATATGCTGTATTACAGGAAGCGCAAAAGGGTGAACCAGTTAACACAATAACCTGTATATATATGGAGAACCTCGTTTTTAAAAGCCCGGCAGTAAATAAAAGCACAACCAATATTGCTTTTGTTGACCTGAAAGCCCAGTACGAATCTATAAAGGAAGACATTGACAATGCTATCGCATCAGTGATCAGCGATACTGCTTTCATCGGCGGAAAATATGTAAAGGCATTTGAGCAGCAGTTTGCAGAGGCTTATGGCGTCAAACATGTTATTTCCTGTGCCAATGGTACAGATGCCTTGTACATCCTTATGAAGATGATGGGAACCGGGAATGGTGATGAAGTGATTACTGTTGCCAACAGCTGGATATCAAGTTCAGAAACCATAACACAGGCAGGGGCCAAACCTGTTTTTGTGGATGTGCACCCGGACTATTACAGCATGGATGAAAACCTGCTGGAAAAAGCCATCACACCAAAGACCAAAGCGGTAATTGCAGTGCACCTGCAGGGGCAGATGTGTGCAATAGATAAGATTAAGGAGATATGCGGCAAACATAAAATTTACCTTATTGAAGATTGTGCCCAGTCTCATTTTTCTGAGTACAAAGGAACCCGTGCAGGGATGCATGGCATTGCCGGTTCATTCAGTTTTTATCCTGGTAAAAACCTCGGCGCATATGGGGATGCGGGGTGCATTATAACAAACGATGATAACCTTGCAGAGAAGTGCCGGATGTATGCCAATCATGGAGCATTGAAAAAGCCCAATCACCTTATTGAGGGCATCAACAGCCGGCTGGATGGTTTGCAGGCGGCTATTTTATCTGCAAAACTGCCTTATATATTGCAATGGACCGAAGCAAGAATAAACAATGCGAAGTTGTATGAAAAGCATCTTGAGGGAATACAACAAATCGTAAGACCATCTGAAAGGCCCGGAAGCAAACACAGTTATCATTTGTATGTAATAAGGGCAAAGCAAAGGGATGAACTGATGAAATACCTGCAGCAAAAAGGAATTGAAACAGCCATACATTACCCTGTGGCATTGCCCAATCTCCCGGCTTACCGTTATCTTGGCCACACAGCAGATGATTTTCCCGTGGCTTCACGCCTTCAGCAGGAAATACTTTCTTTACCGATGTATCCCGAACTGACAGAATATTCTATAAAGTATATTACTGAGAGCATCAGATCATTCTACCAGGAGTAATACTTATGGCTTACCTGGAAAACAAACGTATCCTTATCCTTTCGCCACAGGCCTGGGGAACAATGTTTTTATCCAAACATCATTATGCTGTTGAACTGGCTAAAAAAGGAAATACTGTTTACTTTCTTAACCCCCCTGATGAAGGGCATCAGCAAAACAAAAGTGTGCATATTGAAGAAATAAAAGGTTACGATACGCTTTACCTGGTAACGCACCGTCTTTTTTTCCCTTATAATATCAAATTTCGTTTTATATCGTTGTTTCATTTTTTAATGAAGTGGCAGGTAAAGAAAATCCTTAAGGCCATTGGCATGCCTGTTGATATCATCTGGTCGTTTGATTTGGGGAATATATACCCGTTTTCTCTTTTTCCGAAGGAAACAAAAAAAATATTTCACCCCGTTGATGAACCTGTTACAGCAGCAGCCATAAAATCTGCGATGGGGTCTGAAATTATTTTCTCAGTAACAAAAGAAATACTCGCTAAGTACGATGAATATCCTGCCCCAAAGCATTTCATTAATCACGGGGTTTCAGAATATTTTTTAAATGCCGCAAACGGACAGCAAACACATCATGAGCCGGTAAGGGTTGGTTTTTCAGGAAACCTGCTGCGGCCTGATATTGATAAACCCGTCTTTTTACAGATCATTAATGAAAATCCTTCCGTAATTTTTGAATGCTGGGGAAGCTATCAGACAAAGCAATCCAACATCGGTGGCGGAAGCGATAAAGAAGCAGATCAGTTCATCAGTGAACTGCGACAATTACCCAATGTAGTGCTGCATGGACCGGTCCCGTCAGAAAAACTGGCAGAAGAATTTACACGGATGGACATGTTCCTGATTTGTTATGATGTAGAAAGAGACCAGAGCAAGGGCACCAATTATCATAAAGTGATGGAATACCTCAGCACCGGTAAAGTAATAGTTTCAAATAACATTACAACGTATAAAGATCAGCCGGAACTGGTGATGATGGTGGATGAGAGAACCGATAACAGGAAATTGCCTGCTTTATTTAAAAAAGTTATTACTGATATTTCTCACTACAACTCACTTGCCATGCAGAAAAGAAGAAGGGACTTTGCCGTTGGCAATACTTATACGAGACAGGTAGAGCGGATTGACGAGTTGCTTGTTAAATAGTTTGGGCTGATGATCAGAATGAATTATATATCAAATCTTGGTTTGGAAAAAGTTACCGGTGGCTGGAGCGGTGTAAACTACCAGCTTTATCATAATTTTTCCTCAAAGTTTGATGTAAGGTTTGTTGGCCCGGTTAATCCCCCTGTTGATAAGGCAGAAAAAATTTTATCAAAAGCAGGGCGGGTTGCAGGTGTAAAAGGGAATTTTTATTTTTTTTCCGATAAACGGTTAAAAGCAATCAGTAAACAGGTAAACGGGAAATGCAACCCTGAAGCTGAGCTTGATTTTTATTTGGGCTCAACATCATGGCTGCAATGCAAAAGCAACAGGCCTTATGCCTGCTTTCTTGATGCATCTTTTCCTACATATATCGGGCTTTACCATAACCAGGATGAATTCAGGAAAAATGATGTTGAAAGGATATGCAGGCTGGAAAGGGATTGGCTGAATAATGCAGATATGGTTTTTTATTCCAGTACATGGACAAAAAAAGATGCACTTGAAAAACTGAATGTGGCGGATGATGCAGATAAACATATAGTGGTTAAACTTGGGGGCAACATCAATGGCAGTCGGGAAGATTCATATCATCCTGAAAAGGACGGGATAAATTTGCTGTTCATCTCTTTTCATTTTGAAAAAAAGGGCGGGATGGATTGCTGGAAAGCGTTTCAATTGCTGAAAAGAGATTTCCCTGACGCAAAACTGCATTTGATAGGACAGAAGCCACCGGATAAAGTAATGAATACGGCAGGTGTGGTGCACCATGGCGTATTGGATAAAGCTGACCCCTTACAATTAAAGGAATATGAAGAAATTCTTTCAAAGGCAACATTCCTCATTCATCCAACACGCATGGATGCTACGCCAACTGTTTTAATAGAAGCGGCTTATTTTGGCTGCCCTTCCGTAGCGCCTGCTGTGTTTGGCATTCCTGATCTTATTGGTGATAAGCAAACGGGTGTTTTGCTGAACGAAAAATTTACTGCTGAAGATATTGCAGGAGTTATTACAGGGCTGCTGAATAAACAGGATCATTATACGGCGATGCGTAAAGCCTGCAGGGCATACGCAATGAATGAATTAAGCTGGGATGCTGTAACCAATAAAATATATTTAAAGATCAGGGAAAAGCTGCAGGTAGCTGCACAACAGGTATGAAAGTATTGTATGTAGGTTTATACGGGGAGGGGCAAACCTCTAAAATGAGAGGGGAGTTGCTGAAGCAAATACTTCAGCCCCGGGTGTATGATGTTATTGATACGGAAATCCCCCAGTTAAACGGGCATCGCTTTTTCCGTTCTATTGCTTTTCGTTACAAGACAGGCCCGTTGATTAAGCAAATCAATAAATACGTTGTTCATCATGCAGGTCAGAATAAGTATGATCTGATATGGGTAGATAAAGCCATTTATCTTACAAAAGCAACCACATCCCTGTTGCGCAAAAATGCAGCGTTTCTGCTTCATTTTACCCCCGACCCTGCTTTTCAATATCATAAGTCTTCTCTTTTTCGGGACTCATTGCCGTTGTATGATATGGCGGTAACAACCAAATCGTACGAGTTAAAAGATTATCATGATGTGCTTTCAGAAGACAAGGTAATGCTGGTAACACAGGGGTTTGATAAAATGCTGCACCGTCCCTGCCATCTGTTTTCAGAAAAAAGCGGGGTGGTATTTGTGGGCCATTATACAGATGACCGCAGGGAAATCATTCAGCAACTTATTGATAAGGGTACTGAAGTTAAACTGGCTGGTATATACTGGGAAAAATTTGTAAAGCTGAACCGGCACAACAACAACCTGAAATACTTTGGCAAAGGAATATTTTCGGAAGAGTATGCAAAATTGGTTTCTTCGTCGTACTTCGGATTGGGCTTGCTGTCAAGGGTGGTGCCTGAACTGCATACCACAAGAACTTTTGAAATACCGGCATGCGGTACAGCTCTGGTTACTGAAAGAAACAATGAGATAACATCTTTTTACAAAGACGATGAAGTTATTTTCTTTAACAGGGCGCCTGAAATACCCTCTTTGATAGAGAAATACCTGAATGATAAGGATACACTGAGGAGCATAACTGAAAAAGGCAATGCCAGGGCATTGTCAGGGGGTTTTGATTACAGGTCTATTCTTGAAGGTATATTAAACAGGGCCAATGTAAAAGCATATCATCCGGCATGAAGAAAATAGCCATCCTGCATTTTCAGCCGCTGGATCTGTATCCCCCTGTACTGAATTTAATAGCATTATTGAACCAGCATACAGGTTTTTCTTTTACTGTATATACGTCTGCTTCGGAGTTTAAAAAAAAAATAGGTGCCGGGCCGCATATTAAAATAAAGTATTGGGGTGTGATGGGTGCCAGCGCATCATGGAAAAGGCTTTGGCACTATGTTAAATTCAATGCGGGAACTACACTGCATCTTTTGTACCTGAGGCCGTCAACTGTAATGTATTATGAATCTTATTCTGCATTTCCTGCCCTGGTTTACCAATGGATTTTTCCAAAAACCAGGTTGCTGGTTCATTATCATGAACACCACGAGCCGGAATGGTATGAGCAGGGAATGAAGACAGTAAAGTGGTTTCATCAGCTTGAAAAAAAAATGGCCTACCCCAAAGCAAAATGGATATCCCAGACGAACCGTGAAAGACTGGATATGTTTTTAAAAAACAACAATCTTTTATTCCGGGCAGAAAGGCATTTTGTGGTTCCTAACTATCCCTTACGCAGTTGGGGAAAAAATAATGATATAATTAAAACAGGGGCAGAACAACCTGTAAGGATGGTGTATGTGGGCTCTTTCAGTTCAATGCATACGCTTTACATTAAAGAACTGATGGAATGGATAAAGTTTTTACGCGGTGCAGCCACACTGGATATTTATTTTTTTTCCACTACCCCTGAAATCAGGGAGTGGATTGAAACCCTGCAATGCAGTGACATCCGGTTAATGGACAAAGTTGATTATGAAAACCTCCCGGACGTGTTAAAAAATTACCAGGTTGGTGTAATTATTTACAAGGGTGTGGATACAAATTTTGTATTTAATGCCCCTAATAAGTTATTTGAATACCTTGCCTGCGGGCTTGATGTCTGGTACCCGCAGGAAATGAAGGGCTGTTATGAGTATGATTCTCCTGAATACTGGCCCAAAGTACTGCGGCTGGAGTTTAACAACCTGCAGCAGTATGATATACAGGAATTGGTTAACAGGAAAGAGGGGCACAGAAGAGGTATGGCGTATTATTATGAAGTTGCCTCAGAAGGTTTGGTAAAAGAGCTGCTTACTGTATGATGAAAGTACAAAAAGTGGTTAAACTTGAATGCAGTCCCGCGTTTTTACAGGCATTTTGTACAATACTGTTAATTTTGCATGACTGAAAAATTATGATGTACAGGTTTTACCTCCTCAGTTCGGTATGCATACTTGTGCTTTCTGCTATTACAGAAGACTATCTGATACTTGTATTACTGACCTGTATAGTTTCAGCTATTATCTTTCTCAATAAACTTGGCAAAGGTTTCTTCATGAGGGAGCTTATTTATTTGCATGCGGTATTTACCTGCCTTTTTATGCCTTTACTGGGTTATTTATATTATAACACCCAAAATCCCCTTGCTCTTTTGTGGTTCAGGTATATGCCTGTTGAGCAGGGTACATATTTTAGTACGGTACTTCCCTCGGTACTGCTTTTTGGGATTGGCCTACTAATGCCATCCCGTAATTACAACTTTGATGATACTGCATTTATTAACGACAGAATTGCTGCGATTAAAAAGGGGCTGCAGGCAGTGCCTTCCCT
Organism: Chitinophagaceae bacterium; assembly: GCA_033763355.1. Lineage (GTDB taxonomy): Bacteria > Bacteroidota > Bacteroidia > Chitinophagales > Chitinophagaceae > JANRKT01. The sequence goes on from JANRKT010000011.1 coordinate 13,651, forward strand.
TTTTGTTATGGTTCTTTTCGGTATATCCATGATAGCGTACTTTACAAGATCATTTTTGCCCGAGGCTTTACAACAGGTTATTTATTATTTATTTCTGGCTTTTTTTACGGCTGTTCTTTATGTCATGTATCATGAAAAAATAAGAACAAAATGGATTTTTTATACATTGGCAGTTGTATTTGTTGTATGGGATACGTTAAGGGGCGGAATGTTTACTTTTCCCGTTTATATGGGCGCCCTGGTGCTGATGTTCTTAATAGGGGATAAGCCGGTAAAATTGCATATTAAAGTTGTATTGATCAGCCTTTCTCTTTTTGCAATTATATTTATGCAGTTTTTTAAATTAAGTTACAGAAATGAAGTATGGCGGGGAACCACCGAAGCGGCAAGTGCAGATGCCGTTGACAAGGCTTTGGCGGGAAGTATAAAAGCAATGGGAAATGATGACCTGATTGATGCGGCATTCCCGCTTTACTACAGGATGAACCAGGGCTTTAATGTAGGGCTCACAATTAAACATATTCCGGCGGTAAAACCTTTTGCGAATGGAGAGGAGTTATTTATTGTTTTCAGTTCGGCATTTGTGCCCAGGCTTTTCTGGCCCGATAAGCCCCGTGCAGGCGGACATTATAATATGGAAAGGTATGCCGGCTATATTATAAAAGGGTTTTCTACTAATGTTGGCCCGATTGGTGAAGCATATGGAAATTTCGGGAAAATAGGAGGAGCCATATATATGTTTTTCTTTGGCCTCTTCCTGCGGTGGGCATATTTTGTAGTTCTAAAGAGATCATTCAAACTGCCACTCCTGCTGTTGTGGATACCTGTTCTCTTTTTTCAGATTACCTATGTAATGGAAACCGATTCGCTGCAGGCGTTTAATTTCTTCCTTAAGGGTATAGTTTTTGTCTGGATCATGTACCGGCTTTTTCCCAGGTTGTTTGGTGTGGTGCATTAAACCTTCTTCAGTGTTGCTGGTCTTGGGAGACATTGGTAACAGGGTTAAATCAAAGCGTTTGGAAACATTATCCTTTGTATTCAGAAAATCAAGGCCGGGTTTTTACAGCATAGAAAAGATATTCAATTTAATTTCCGGCTTTTTAGAGAAGGATTTTAAAATTGAATTGCTGCAGATGCCTGCTTTGAGGGCAACCCCTTTAGATATTATTAAGAATATCCTCTTTACAAAAAAACTGGGCGGGTCTTATTTTCATGTTACCGGCGAGATACAATATGCTGTGCTTGGTTTACCAAGCAGTAAAACCATTCTTACCATTCATGATTCAGGTTTCATGTACAAAGAAAAAGGGGTAAAGAGGTGGGTGCTCCGGCAATTGCTGCTTAAGCTGCCTGTAAAACATTGTTGTCACATCACCACAATATCAGAGGCCTCAAAAAGTGATATTATAAGGTTTACAGGCTGTCCGGCCGGTAAAATTACGGTTATACCTAATCCTGTTGATGATAATATTTATTATACCTCAAAGGAATTCAATCATGATAAGCCTGTTATATTGTTCCTGGGCAAAACACCTAACAAAAATTTCCCCATGGCCATACAGGCTTTATCTGGTTTAAAGTGCCGGCTTGAAATTATTGGTAAAATAGAAGAAGATCAAAAACGGCTGTTGGAAGAAAAAGAGATAGAGTATGCCTATTCTTTTGATTTAAGTGCAGGCGAACTGGCAGACAAATATGCAACATGCGATATTGTTTTGTTCCCCTCACTCTTTGAGGGTTTCGGACTGCCGATTATTGAAGGCAATAAAGCCGGAAGGGTTGTGGTGACCAGCAATATCAGCCCGATGAAAGAGGTTGCAGGAAATGCAGCCTGTCTCGTAGATCCATATTCAGTTGACTCAATAAGGTCGGGGATATTGAAAGCAATCGAAGACAAAGTTTACCGTGAAAATCTTATAGCTGAAGGGTTTAAAAATGTGGAGAAATACCACCCACAGATTATTGCAGGGCAATACCAGGCATTATACAGAAAAGTATTCAATTCAGTTAATTAAGAATAGTTTATTAGCAAGTGTGTTATCCAAAGCACGGGGCAGCAGAAATATAAGGTATTATATTTGCAATGTATCAGCGTTCAACTTGTTGATTATTACAAATAATATGGTTTTTTGACGTTATAGCAGTTCAAAGTTCATTTTTAGCTTATCCTGGAATGAAAAAGAATTTTTTTGGCCGTGCAATAAAAAAAGTAAGGCGGGTTTTTAAGAACCTCTATTTTCTTTTTTTCTTAAACGGCCTGATGATTGCTTCTGTAATTTATTCTTACCAGGAAGACCAGTATGAAAGGGATTTATTTGGTTTTTTAAGCAGTGAAGTGCTTTACCAGGTTGGGGCTGATAAAAATGCCCCTGATGACAGCATCATTATAAAAAGTATGCATTTTACATATGAACTGCAGTCTACACGTAACCAATACTTTTCTCATTCCAGGTTAAACAGTTTTAAAGCCAGCAATTTACAGCCATTGACATTTCACCTGATGACAGCACAGGGGTCATGCGGCAGTTATTCACTGGTGCTGGCACGCATCCTTCAGGAACTTAACTATGAGGTAAGGTTCCCGCAAATGAAGGTGAATGGAAATTACGGAGGCCACATTTCAATTGAAGTAAAAGCTGATGACGGATGGATTGTACTTGATCCATTTTACAACCATTATTTTATAAAACCCGGCGGGGGACTGGCCAGTTTTGCCGACGTTCAGGCAAACTGGGATCATTATAAAAAGCAGGTTCCGCAAGGGTATAATATGGATTACAATTATCAGGGGGTACGCTACACCAACTGGAATAAAATACCGGTTTTGATGCCCGCATTAAAAAAAGTACTGGACATTACAATTGGAAAGGAAAAGGCTGATAAGCTTTCCCTGAGAAACATTGTGCTGCGCAAATTCTATTTCATATTTATAGTTTTATTGTCTCTATATATACCGTTAACAATTTATTCCCTGTTTCTTTTTTTCAAAACACCGCGGGGAAGGCAACTTTTAAAAAGAGAGTTGCACGTTCAAAACGCGGTAATGCCCCGGGAGGCTATCCGGTAGCGGGGATTTTTTAATATTGGATTCTCTCAGATTTTTCTTCTCTTTACAGTATTAATTGTTTCAACCGAGTAACAAATAATGTGTGGAATTGCAGGGGTAATGCCTTTGGGGCAGCGCCCGGCTGAACGAAGTGTAATAACCAGGATGACAGACGCCATGGTACACAGGGGGCCTGATGCCAGTGGCTTTTATATTAACGATAGCATTGCCCTTGGCCACAGGAGGCTTTCTATTATTGATCTCTCTGATGCAGCCGGCCAGCCTTTCACTGATTCCTCAGGCCGCTATCACCTCGTTTTTAATGGTGAGCTCTACAACTTCAGGGATGTAAGGAACCGAATAAAAGATCACACTTTTCAATCAACAGGCGATACTGAAGTACTTGCAGAAGCTTATGCCAGGATTGGCATAAACTGTGTGCATGATTTTAAAGGCATGTTTGCCTTCGCCGTCTGGGATGATCAGCTTAAAGAGCTGTGCCTTGTACGTGACCGCATGGGTGTAAAGCCCCTTTATTATTTTGTTACAGATGAATTTCTTGTTTTTGCTTCCGAAATAAGGGCTTTACTTCAGTCAGGCCTGGTGGCCCGGAAGCTTAATAAAAAAGCAGTCATGGATTATCTCTCTTTCCAGTCTGCAAGTTCGCCCAGCAGTATGATTGAAGGTGTACAGCAGCTTGAAGCAGGGCATTATTTAAAATGTAAAGACGGAAAAATTACCATTAAGCAATACTGGAATCTGACTGAGCAGAAAATAAATTTCGAATACGCAGACAAGAAGCAAACGGCGAGGCGGATAAAAGAATTGCTCACCAGTTCTGTGGAATGCCGGCTTATAAGCGATGTACCGTTGGGCGCATTTTTATCCGGCGGTGTTGATTCCAGTACTATTGTGGGCCTGATGGCATCTTTGAGCAATTCAAAACCGCAAACCTTCAATATTTCTTTTGAAGAAAAAGATTACGATGAATCCCGTTACGCAGAGATGGTTGCAGGAAGATTTAATACAAACCATCACCGGATCCTTCTTAAGCCAACTGTAATGCTTGATGAGCTGTACAATACATTAAATGCAATGGATGCGCCCAGCGGGGATGGCATTAATACTTATGTAGTAGCCAAAGCAGTTAAAAAGGCCGGAATAACTGTTGCACTTTCGGGTTTGGGGGGAGACGAATTGTTTGCAGGGTACCCCTTCTTCAAAAAATTCATGCAGCTCCGCAAAGTATCACCGCTTTGGGCGGGTACAAACATGTTGCGGAAGGTTACATCCAGACTAACGTCCGTCTCTTCATCAAGTACTTCTGTAAAGGCCCGCCAGATACTGGAAGCTGAAACAGTTAATATCGAAGATTTATATCCGGTATTCAGGCATGTTTTTTCCCATAAGCAGATTGCAAAGCTTACTGGCGGCGTTAATGGGGATTATATTACAGAAACAGAAAGAAAACTCAATGAGCATGCATCTGTTTTGCATACCTATCCCTTATTGAGCCAGGTAAGCATTGCTGAATTTATGGGATACACACAACAAACCTTACTGAAAGATACCGACCAGATGAGTATGGCTGTTTCGCTGGAGGTAAGGGAACCTTTCTTTGACCATGAACTGGTTTCTTTTATTCTCAGCATACCGGATGAATACAAAAACCTTCATTATTCAAAACAACTGCTGATTGAGTCACTCGGCGGTCTTTTGCCCAATGAAATCATCCAGCGGAAAAAACAGGGCTTTACATTCCCCTGGAATAAATGGCTGAGGGTTGAACTGAAAGATTTCTGCGAAAAATACATCCGTAATCTTTCCCACAGGGATTTTATACAGTCTGCAGAATTATTAAAATGGTGGAAACTTTTTCTGCAGGGCAGCAGGCAGGTGAGGTGGATGGACATTTGGCTGCTTGTGGTACTGGAATACTGGATGGAGAGAAATGATATTCACTGATTGAGTGGTGAAAAAGATCCTTGTTTTTGCTGATTGGTTTGAACCTGGTTTTAAGGCCGGTGGCCCTATACGCTCCGTGGTTAATTTTGTTCAGCACATGAAAGATGATTATGAAATATATGTGCTGACAAGCGACAGGGATCTTGGGAGCCAGGCCCCATACGAAGGGATTGCAACTAATACCTGGATAAAAAAAGATAAGTTTTATTTGTTTTATGCATCACCTTCCTTTTTGCAGTGGGGCAATATAGCAGTGCAGATAAGGAATATAGCTCCCCATTATGTTTACCTCAACAGCATGTTTTCAAAATATTTCAGCATTTATCCTTTACTAATGAAACGGCTCAATAAAATAAGCGGAAGGTTAGTGCTTTCGCCAAGGGGTATGCTGCGTGACAGCGCCATCGGGTTTAAAACCGGCAAAAAGAAACTTTTCATCAGCACACTTAAAAAGTTCGGCGTTCCCGGAAAAATTTTTTTTCATGCAACAGATGAAACAGAACTGGCAGACATTAAAAAATATTTCGGGAAAAATACCTCAGTAACACGTGCCCCGAATTTTCCGGGTTTACAGGGCCCCTTTGTGCAGGCGCCGCCAAAACAACAGGGAAAGTTAAAGGCGGTTTTTGTAGGAAGGATCCACCCCATAAAAAACCTGCACCTGCTTCTTGAACAATTAAGAAATGTTAAAGCAGATGTTGACCTGACTATTGTTGGCGCTATAGAAGACAGCCAGTACTGGATCATGTGCCGTGGAATGATTGATGCACTCCCCTCATTTGTTAATGTGTACCTGATTAATGATGTGCCGCACTGCCAGATAGAGTCCATCATTCAGCAGCACCATATTTTTGTATTGCCTACAATGGGAGAAAATTTTGGCCATTCCGTTTTTGAAGCATTGTCGGCCGGCCGGCCAGTATTGATAAGCGACCAGACGCCATGGCGTGGTTTAAGAGAACATAAGGCGGGATGGGACCTGCCGCTGGATGACCCCTCAGTTTTTACAGCGGTTCTCAATAATGCTGCATCAATGACAGCAGAAGAATTAAATGAATGGTGCCGCGGGGCATGGCATTATTGCAACCGGTTTATTCACAAATCCGGAATAAAGGAAAAATACCTTAACCTGTTCAACTAAGTTCATTTTGAAAGTTGACCTTTCTTCATACAATAACCGGTGGTATAAAAAGGAAATTGGCGCTCCGGGATTAAAACAATTCATCTGGTATTACACAAATATTATTTTTCTGCGCAGCCATTTTAATCCGTTTGGAGGCATAAAAATTTTTTTCCTCCGTTTATTTGGCGCAAAAATCGGGAGGGGTGTTGTGGTAAAACAAGGTGTAAGCATCAAATATCCGTGGAAATTAAAAGCAGGTGACCATTGCTGGATTGGCGAGAATGTATGGATTGACAACCTTGCAGAAATAAACATGGGCAACCATGTATGCCTTTCTCAGGGCGCCATGCTGCTTACGGGAAACCATGATTACAAAAAGCCTTCCTTTGATTTAATAGTAAAACCCATAACACTTGAAGATGGTGTGTGGATAGGCGCACAGGCCCTTGTTTGTCCGGGTGTAAACTGTAAAACACATGCAGTGCTTTCTGCCAAATCAGTAGCAGTAACAGACCTTGAAGCATATAAAATTTACCAGGGCAACCCAGCTGTGGCGGTAAGGGACAGAATTATCAGTTAATTTTTTTAGCGGGGGAGCGGTTTTATATGGTGATTTCAATTATAACGGTAACATACAACAGCGCTGCAACTCTTGCATATACGCTGGAAAGCGTAAAGAACCAGGATTACAACCAAGTTGAGCATATACTGGTTGATGGAGGTTCAACTGATGATACTGTTGAGATAATAAAGTCTTACCCTCATGTAAAAAAATGGGTGTCTGAAAAAGATAACGGATTGTACGACGCCATCAATAAAGGCATTGGAATGGCTTCGGGTGATGTTATAGGAATTTTAAACTCAGATGATTTTTATCCGGGTAAAGGAGTACTCTCATCAATTGCTGAAACTTTTATGGGCCAAAAGGTAGATGCTGTATATGGTGATATTGCTTTTGTGAACCCGGATAAACTGGATAAAGTAGTGCGGCATTATTCTTCAAGGCATTTTGCACCCCATAAGTTTGCCTATGGTTATATGCCGGCCCACCCGTCATTTTATGTAAAAAAGGATATTCACAATAAATTTGGTTTATACAAACCCGGTTATAAGATAGCCGCCGACTATGAATTGCTGATGCGGTTCATTTACAAACACCACATCAGTTACGCTTACATAAATGAAATCCTGGTTTATATGCGTACCGGCGGGGTAAGCAATAAAAACATATTCAGCCGTTACACACTTAACAAAGAAATTATAAAAGCCTGTAAAGAAAACGGGGTAAATACCAACATGGCGGTATTGTCTTTAAAATATATGAAAAAGATTTTTGAGTATATCAGGCCGATGGTAAAGCCTGTAAGCAAATGATGAAAAGAATTGCTGTTACAGGTGCAGGTGGGTTTGTTGGCAAACGGTTTGTTGAATACAATGAAAGCAGGTTTGAAATAATCCCCTTTTCACTAAGGGAAAAAAACATAAGTGAAATTAACCTGTCAGGTATAGAGGCTATTGTTCATCTGGCAGGCAAAGCACACCAGATGGAACCCATCGCAGATAAAATATATTTTGATGTGAATTATGAACTCACAAAGCGGTTTGCAGAAAAGGCGAAACAGCAGGGGGTTGGTCATTTCATTTACATCAGTTCAACCAAAGTTTACGGCGATGAGGTGCATGAAACGCTTGATGAAAACTCACCCTGCAATCCCAATGACGCCTATGGGGCAAGCAAATTGAAAGCAGAGGAATTTCTCTTGTCTGTTCAGTCAGAAAAATTTAAAACAGCTATTATAAGGCCGCCGTTGGTTTACGGGCCCGGGGTAAAGGGCAACATGATAAAACTGTTGCAGCTTGCTTCAAAAAAAATCCCTTTGCCGCTGGGCAATACCCGCAATGCAAGAAGCATGGTTTTTATAGATAACCTTATTGAACTGATTAATACCGTGATTGAGCAAAAAGCTGCAGGCGTTTTTATTGCAGGCGACAGGGAACCCATAGCCACTGATAAACTGATTTTAATAATGAGGAAATACCTTGGCGTAAATTCGGGCCTTTTAAGTGTGCCCTTTACGTTAAGAAAACTGGTAAAGAAAATAAAACCCGCACTTTATGTGCGCCTCTTTGGCTCTTTTGTTGTTAACAACGGCAATACCAACAGGAGCCTTAATTTTGTGCCGCCCTATACAATTGAACATGGATTGGAGCAGATGGTAAAATGGTACAGGAAAACACATCTTTCATAAATGAGCCCGCTGTTTAATATAGAACAATTTATTGGTGAAAGTATAACAGGCAGAAAGGAAAGCCTGTTGAAAGACGACCTGCTGGCATGGCATGATAAAATTTACAGTGGGGTTAATGGAAAATCTGTGCTTGTAATTGGCGGGGCAGGAACCATTGGCTCTTCTTATATTAAGGCTTTGCTCAGGTATAAACCTGCAAAATTAGTGGTGGCTGATATTAATGAAAATGGCTTAACCGAACTGGTAAGGGATTGCAGGAGCAGGAATGACATCAGCTTTCCTAAGGATTTTAAATCGTACCCTGTAAATTTCGGCGATAAGGTATTTGAAAAGATTTTTTTGCAGGAGGCGCCTTTTGATATAGTGGCCAATTTTGCGGCACACAAACATGTGCGTAGCGAGAAAGATGTTTTTTCCATAGAGGCGATGATTGAAAACAATGTGCTGAAGGCAAAGGAACTTCTTGACCTGTTGCTCCGGTTTCCGCCGGAACACTTTTTCTGTGTATCCACTGATAAAGCGGCCAATCCTGTAAACATCATGGGCGCCAGTAAAAAATTAATGGAAGAAGTGATACTGGCCTATTCAAAACAGCTTAAAATAACTACAGCACGGTTTGCAAATGTGGCTTTTTCAAATGGCAGTTTATTGGCGGGATTTGTTGAAAGGGTCATGAAGCGGCAACCGCTTTCATGTCCGTCTGATGTGAAACGTTTTTTTGTTTCGCCGCAGGAATCAGGTGAAATCTGTTTGTCGGCCTGTTTGCTGGGGGAATCAGGTGAAATTTTTTTCCCCAAATTAAATCCCCATGATGACCTGATCAGTTTTGCTGACATTGCGGTGAAATTTTTGAAACAATTGGGGTTTGAAACAGATTACTGCAACAGTGAGCAGGAAGCAAGGGAAAAAGCAATTAACCGGGAGGGGAATAAATATCCCGTTTATTTTTTTGAAAGTGATACTTCAGGAGAAAAATTATACGAAGAATTTTATACTGAGGGGGAGGAATTGATAATCGATAAGTTTCAATCTCTTGGGGTAATCAAAAATGCACCAAGAAGGGAAAAGGAGGAACTCGACAACATTATAGCCCGGATTGACAGCCTTTTTTCTTCTTCGGTAAATAAGCAGGATGTGGTTAAACTGTTGAATAAATTATTACCGGGTTTCCGGCATGTGGAAACAGGAATAAACCTGGACCAGAAAATGTAACCGATGTATCCGGCAGTGAAACGTTTTTTCGATATTATTCTGTCGCTTCTTGTACTCATCATCCTGTCGCCTTTGCTTTTGCCCATTGTTATTTTGCTAAAACTTACCGGTGAGGGTTATGTGTTTTATTATCAAAAGCGGATTGGTTATAAAAATGAATACTTTGATATCATTAAGTTTGCTACCATGCTGAAAAACAGCCCGAATATGGGAACGGGGTCCATTACATTACGCAACGACCCCCGGGTTTTGCCAATGGGCAGATTTTTGCGTATCACCAAGATTAACGAACTTCCGCAGATTTTAAATGTGTTGAGGGGAGATATGAGCCTGGTAGGGCCAAGGCCGCTTGTTGACCGGACTTTTAATGCATATCCTGAACCTGTCCGCCGCAGGGTTTATGAATCAAGGCCGGGTATTACAGGTATAGGTTCTGTGGTTTTCAGGGATGAGGAGGAACTAATTTCAAAATCTGGTTTGCCGCCACACGAGTTTTATGAAAAATATGTTGCACCGTACAAAGGGGAACTTGAGATATGGTACAATAAACACAAGAGTTTTTGGGTTGATATAACAATTATTTTTCTTACTGCATGGGTGGTTGTTTTTCCGAAGAGCAGGCTTGTTTACAGAGTGTTTAAAGATTTGCCTGAGAAAAACCCGGCAGTGTGAGCAATAGCATCATTATTTCACTGAATAGAAAAAACAATTTTTAGCCGATGAAAAAAACTGCTTTAGTAACAGGTGTTACCGGGCAAGACGGAGCCTACCTGAGTGAACTGCTGCTTAAAAAAGGGTATGTTGTTCATGGTATTAAAAGAAGGAGTTCTTTATTTAATACCGACAGGATTGATCACCTTTACCAGGACCCCCATGATAAAAATGTAAACTTTACCCTGCATTATGGCGACCTGACTGATTCTACTAATCTTATCCGTATTATACAGGAAGTACAGCCCGATGAAATTTATAATCTTGCTGCACAAAGCCATGTGAAAGTGAGCTTTGAAACTCCTGAATACACAGGTAACGCTGATGGAATTGGTACATTAAGGATACTTGAAGCAGTGAGATTGCTGGGCATGATAGAAAAAACAAAAATTTACCAGGCATCTACTTCAGAATTATATGGTCTTGTTCAGGAAGTACCGCAGTCTGAAAAAACGCCGTTCTATCCACGTTCTCCTTATGCAGTTGCGAAGTTATACGCTTACTGGATCACGGTAAACTACCGTGAGGCATACAATATGTATGCGGTTAATGGAATTCTTTTCAATCACGAATCCCCGTTACGCGGAGAAACTTTTGTAACAAGAAAAATTACAAGAGGGGTTGCCAAAATTGCTTTGGGGCTCCAGGATAAAATATTCCTCGGCAACCTGGATGCTAAAAGAGACTGGGGACATGCAAAGGATTATGTTGAAGCCATGTGGCTTATTTTGCAACAGCCCAAAGCGGAAGATTATGTAATCGCTACAGGTGTTACAACACCTGTACGTGATTTTGTGAGGATGGCTTTTTCTGAAGTTGGTATTGAACTGGAGTTCAGCGGTAAAGAAGATAAGGAAGTGGGCAGGGTAGCACGCAGTACCAATCCTGACTTTCAGTTACCCGAGGGTAAAGTGGTGGTTTCTGTTGATCCCAAATATTACCGCCCTACCGAAGTGGATTTGCTGATAGGGGATGCTACAAAAGCACAAACCCAATTGGGATGGAAACCCCGTTATACGTTACCCATGCTGGTAAAAGAAATGGTTGAAGCAGATGTGGAAATTTTCAGAAAAGAAAAATTACTGAAGGATTCCGGGTATAATATCCATAATCAGTACGAATAATCAATTAATAAACTTTTTTGATCAGGCCAAAGCCTGAAGGGCTTTATGCTTTTTAATTCGTTCCATTTCCTGGTTTTTTTCCCGGTAGTAACGCTGATTTACTTTTTACTTCCGCACCGGTTCAGGTGGTTACACCTGCTTGCTGCGAGCTGTGTTTTTTACATGGCGTTTATTCCCGCATACATCCTTATTCTCTTTTTTACTATTGTAATTGATTATTATGCCGGGATAATGATCAGCGGTTCAGAAGGCAAGCGCCGAAAGATGTTTCTTTTGCTGAGTATAGCAGCCAATGTGCTAGTGTTAGCAGTGTTCAAGTATTATAACTTTTTTATAGAAAATGTAAATGTGCTACTTGACACACTGGAACTGAAACGTTACGATTTGCCTTACCTGAATATTATTTTGCCCATCGGCCTGTCTTTTCACACTTTCCAGGCTATGAGCTATACCATAGAAGTGTACCGAAAAAAATTTCCGCCTGAAAGGCATTTTGGTTATTATGCATTATATGTAATGTTTTATCCCCAGTTGGTTGCCGGGCCTATTGAACGGCCGCAGAATGTTTTACCTCAATTGCATACGTACCATCAGTATGATCATTCGCGGATGTTGTCTGGCTTAAGGTTGATGTTATGGGGTTTATTTAAAAAAGTAGTTATTGCTGACCGGATCGGTATGATGGCAGACAGCGTTTATAATAACCTTGACCAGCATACCGGTTTTGCCTATGTAGTAGCAACAGTATGTTTCGGCATACAGATTTACTGTGATTTTTCAGGCTATTCAGATATAGCCATTGGCTCTGCCCGTACTATGGGTATCGACCTGATGGTGAATTTTAAAAGACCTTATTTTGCTTCCACTATTTCAGAATTCTGGCGGCGCTGGCACATCTCTCTTTCTACATGGTTCAGGGATTATGTTTACATCGCACTGGGCGGTAACAGGGTTTCAAACATCAAACGCAACTTTAATTTGTTTTTCGTTTTTCTCATCAGCGGATTCTGGCATGGGGCAAGCTGGAACTTTGTAATATGGGGCGCTTTGCATGGCTTTTTCCTGATAACGGGCAATTTTTTTCAGAGCCGGTTTCCATTTTTAAAACAACGCAACTTCGTTAATATCCTGCTGACTTTTTTGCTGGCTAATTTTGCATGGATATTTTTCAGGGCAACTGCTTTTGATGATGCCATGCAGGTAGTGAGAGGCCTGTTTTCAGTTCATGTTAATGGAAATTATTTTTCATTGGTGAATGACGATTTTAAAGGAAACATTACTTACATGGGCCTTCCGTTATGGAAATTCGCTTTAACCCTTCTTTTAATTCCTATGCTTTTTATTGCAGACTGGTTTATTGAAAAGGGTTACGTAATATCTTTCGACAGGCAACCGGTAGTGTTGAGATGGAGTGTTTATTACATCCTGATAATAGCGATTTTATTATTGGGCGTTTTTGAAACCAACCAGTTTATTTATTTCCAATTCTGATGCATGATGAAATGGCCTTCGGTTAAACTGTGTTTATTATTCTGGGCTATTTTGTTTGCTGTGCTTTTTATAATGGGTGAAATAATTGATCTTGGCGTAAGAAAAAGCAATTACAGCCATTACTATAAGATAAATCTTTTAGCCAACAAACGGGCTGACCCGGAAATAGCAGTTTTCGGTTCTTCAGTAGGCGAAGTGGGGATTGACCCCCGTGTAATAGAAAATATAACAGGTAAACGAACTTACAATTATTCAATTGATGGTACCCGGTTTTTACAATACCGGGGATTGGTGAAAGAACTGAATGAAAGCTCAGCATCATGTAAGCTGGTAATATTTACTGAAACTTTCTTTTCACTTACAAAGGTTGATCAGCTAACCGAAGCCGACAGGTATATGGCCCACATCCGGAACAACAGCATTTATGAATCTTTATATGATGTTCAGCCGGAACTGGCCTGGAAATTAAAGTACATTCCGTTTTATAAGTTTGTGGTAATGAAACATCCCTATTATAAAGCTTCAATTCTGGGGCTAAAGTCATGGATAAAAAATATTTTGCCGGATGATTCATTAAAAGGGTACACCCCAAAATACAGGACTTGGGAAACCGGCCTGGACAGCATTAATAAAAGTTCAAAACCAGTTACCATAATCCTTGACAGCATTACAATTGAAAAATACAGGTTAACCATCAGGGAATTAAAACATAAAGGGAGGAAAGTACTGATTATTATACCACCTGTTCACAAAGACGGGCTGGCCCTTCTCCCCAATCTTGATGTATTAAGAAAAGCGCTTTCGTCTTTTGAGGAAGAGGGGGTTTATTTCCGGGATTATTCTGTTAACGGGATATCAGAAGACAAAAGTTATTTTTACAACAATTCCCATCTTAATGATGCCGGTGCAAAAAAGTTTTCCGGACTGCTGGCCGGTGACATCAATAAACTATTACGGGAGGGCGGACAATAAATTAAGCTCAATTTTTACATTTTTATACACTGATACTATCTGATCATGGAAAAGCACGCTAAAATATATGTTGCAGGGCACCGGGGAATGGTAGGGTCTGCTATTGTCAGAAAATTACAGGCAGAGGGATTTACAAACCTGCTTTTAAAAACATCTTCAGAAGTTGATCTGAGAAACCAGCAGGATGTTGCAGGTTTTTTTGCTTCAGAAAAACCAGATTATGTTTTCCTGGCTGCTGCCAAAGTGGGTGGTATTATGGCCAATAATACCTACAGGGCAGAATTCCTTTATGATAACCTCATGATTGAAACCAATATTATCCATTCTTCATGGCAGAACGGTGTAACAAAACTCATGTTTCTTGGTTCTTCCTGTATCTATCCCAAAATGGCGCCGCAACCCCTGAAGGAAGAGTACCTGCTTACCGGTGAACTGGAAAGCACCAATGAGCCGTATGCCATTGCAAAAATTACAGGTATAAAATTATGTGATGCATACCGGTCGCAGTATGGGTGCAACTTTATTTCTGCAATGCCTACCAACCTGTATGGCCCGAATGATAATTACGATTTAAATAACTCCCATGTTTTGCCTGCATTGATAAGAAAATTTCATGAAGC
>JANRKT010000012.1:0-11759 GCA_033763355.1 Chitinophagaceae bacterium
TCCCCCTGGCTATTGGGGGACTTAACGAATCGGGGATTCTCTCACCTCACCTAACCAAGTTTCTGTTTCTTTACTATGCTTATATTTCCACCCGCATCTGCTTCCACGAGGTATTGTTTTTTGCCCTCTTTAATTGTTATCAGGTAAGAAGTACCCGAAGATTTGGCCACTTCCAGTATGTTCTCATCAATTGTTGCATCGGCAAAATGCTCCTGCAGCTTTTTCACCACATTCAGCGGAAGTGATTTGTATTCAACATACCGGGTTGTGCTGCGCAGTTGCCCGTCTTCTTCAAAATAAGCATTCAACCGCTGCCCCTGGTAATTGAAAGTAGCCATGTAATAATCGCCTGCTTTTTGCCAGTTCACATACTCAGCTCCTGCAAATTCTTTTTTAAACGCTTCTTCGGCATACCTGCTCACCTTTGTGTCGTTTGCCATTGCCATGTTTACACCCAGTACCAGTGTAAAAGCCAATCCTGTAATCAATCTTTTCATAACATGAAATTTGAGGTTAACGTTGATGTTTTTTGTTTACCTGACAAATGTAGAAGGCCTGATTATGCAGTGCAAGCAATTTGTGACCGGAACAGTCATCCTGCTAACCGCTTTGTATGAGCGGGGCATTGCAGGGTGCTGATTTGTTTACCACATCCCTGCAAAATGCAATACAGTCAAAGGTTTCAGCGAAGTATTAAAGAAACACTAAAATGGGTGCAGGTAAGCGTTAATTTTTTGCAGCAGCGATGAATGGCGTTAAACAAGGTTAATTGCAAACAAGTTTTGGAAAGTTGTTGAAGTTTATAAATGTTTGTTGTATGAATTACCTGGCACACGCTTACCTCTCTTTTCAGCACCCGGAAATACTGGTGGGTAACCTCATCAGCGATTTTGTAAAAGGAAAGAAAAAGCTGGAATATTCCCCCGGCATACAAAAGGGCATTGCATTGCACCGCAGCATTGATGCCTTTACCGACCAGCATGAAGCAACCAGGGAAGGAAAAAAAATATTTAAACCCGCTTATGGTTTATACAGCGCTGCTTTTATGGATGTGGTGTATGATCATTTCCTTGCCTGCGATAAAAATGAATTTACAGAACAAAGCCTCTTTGAATTTTCGCAATGGGTATATGTAACGGCAGAACCTTTTGCAGAACAGTTTCCCGGATTGTTTGCCAAAATGTTCCCTTATATGAAACTGCAGAACTGGTTATATAACTACCATACCCGGTGGGGAACCGAAAAAAGTTTTGGCGGGCTGGTAAGAAGGGCGCTGTACATGACAGAGAGCGAAACCGCTTTCCGCCTGTTTGAAGAGCATTACAACAGCCTGCAGCATTGCTATAATTTGTTTTTTGCTGATGTAAAACAAATGGCAAAGAATACTTTTGATGCACTTGTAAACGAACCTTAGCATGGAAATTTTTTGAACCTTTCGTGGCAGGCTTTTTCAAGCGCTTCCCTGTCATCCGGATGTGCAATATCAATTAATGCTTTGGCCCGCTGCCGCAGGTTTCTTCCAAACAAATAAGCAACCCCGTATTCTGTAACCACATAGTGTGCATGCGCCCTTGTGGTCACAACCCCTGCCCCCGGTTTTAGAAACGGCACTATACGCGGCACCCCCTTTGCTGTACGGGATGATAAAGCAATAACAGGCTTTCCTCCTTCAGATAATGCCGCCCCTCTCATAAAATCCATTTGTCCGCCAACACCTGAATATTGGTAAGTGCTGATGGAATCAGAACAAACCTGCCCGGTAATATCAACTTCTATAGCGCTGTTAATGGCCACTACTTTGGGATTTCGCCTGATAACATGGGGATCGTTTACATAGTCAATATCCAGAAAAGCAAATGCAGGGTTATCATCAACATAATCATACAACCTTTTTGACCCCAGTGCAAAACCTGTTACCGTTTTATTGGGATGGATGTGTTTGTATTTGTTATTAATGATATCTTTTTCAAAAAGATCAATCAGTCCGTCCGAAAACATTTCGGTATGAACACCGAGGTCTTTGTGGTTGAACAAAGATTTCAGCACAGCATCAGGTATAGCGCCAATGCCCATTTGCAGTGTGCTGCGGTCTTCAATAAGCCCCGCAATAAATTTCCCTATTTTCATTTCCTGCTCTCCTACTTTATCCCCAAAGCTGGTTTCCTGCAATGGGGTGTCATGGTACACCATGGCATAAAAACGGCTGGCATGTATCAGCCCGTCGCCGTGTGTGCGGGGAACATTGGGGTTTACCTGTGCAATTACACATCTGGCATTATTCACTGCACTGCGGGCAATATCAACAGATACGCCAAGGGAGCAATATCCGTGTTTGTCAGGTACAGAAACATGAACGATGGCTGCATCAAGCGGCAGGATATTTTGTTTGAAGAGCTCCGGGATTTCACTCAGGAAAACCGGGATATAATCGGCCCTTCCCTCGTTTACGGCCTGCCTTATAGATGCCGATACAAACATGGAATTGATGTGAAAGCTATCTGCATATTGTGGTTTATCAACTTCAATATTGCCATATACACTTATAGACACCAGCTCCACTTTTTTAAGGCTGCCGGAAAGTTTTGCAAGTTCATGCAGCATATAAACCGGCGTTTGGGCGCTGCCATGTACAAATACACGGTTTCCGGGTTGAATAACCGACAATGCCTGCGCCGGGCTAACGTATTTAATTTCGGGCTTCATAATGAAAGTTTACTGCTGTAAAATTAAGGCTGTGTTAAAAACAGCATATTATTCATGTGCTGTAACAGCTGATTAAACCCTTTATCAGTTAATTTTGTCTCTCTTAACAAATAAGAGATTATGAAGAAAACACTTTTATTACTTTCCGTTATATTTTTTTGTGCAGTAGCCCGCAGCCAGAATAACGGTAAATTTCCACCCCTTGATAAATCGCCCATGGACATGAGCTATTACCCGTCAAACTATCCCATTTTAAAAATACAGGATAAAGCCACAGAACCCCTGATTGCAAGAGTGGTTTACAGCAGGCCGCAAAAAAACGGCCGCACTGTTTTTGGCGAACTGGTTGAATACGGTAAACCCTGGAGGCTTGGCGCCAATGAAGCAACTGAAATTGAATTTTTCAAAGACTTACGCATTAACGGCATTCGTGTAAAAAAAGGCAGGTACACGCTGTATGCCATACCTTATGAAGACAGGTGGACCATCATCATAAATAAAGATACGGATACATGGGGCGCTTTTAAATACGATGTAAAAAAAGATGTTTTGCGCACAGACATAAAAACAGAAAAGATGAATGACCCGGCAGAAATATATACCATGTTTTTTGATAAGGCCCCGGGGGGGGCCAATCTTGTCATTGCATGGGATAACATGAAAGCATCATTGCCGCTCACATTTTAAGTGCAACACAAAACTGGTAAGGCCCCTGTTTTTTGCAACAGGGGTTTTTTATTGTAAAAAGTTTGTCATTGATTTGAGTTAATCCCGAATTTTACAAACATGTGCGGTATAGCAGGCATAATCGTTTCCCGTTCATCCGGCCAGTCAAACTTAAACGCTGATGAACTAAACCATTCATTAAAAAAAATGACGGGCGCCCTTGCACACAGGGGGCCGGATAGTGAAGGGTATTGGATGAATGAAAACAATACAGCAGCATTGGGCCACAGGAGGCTTGCTATTATTGACCTGAGTGGTGCTGCAGCGCAACCCATGGATTACCTTAACCGGTACAGCATTGTTCACAACGGCGAAATTTATAATTATACTGAGCTGCGTGCAACGCTGCAGGCAAAAGGATATATATTCCGCAGCCAGTCTGATACCGAAGTAATACTGGCATCATTTGATTTCTGGAAGACGGATTGCCTCTCTCATTTTGACGGGATGTTTGCTTTCGCCATTTGGGATGAAACCAAAAAACAACTTTTTTGTGCAAGGGACAGATTTGGTGAAAAACCTTTTTTTTACGCACTGAATGAAAGCAGCAATACATTTTCTTTTGCATCAGAAATGAAAGCACTGTGGGCATCAGGTTTTCCCAAAGAAATGGATAACCAGATGCTTTTCCATTTTCTCTCACTCGGTCTTACCTGTGACAGCTTGCAGTTATCCCGCACTTTTTACAAAAATATATTCCGGCTGCCGCCAGCGCATTTTTTAATTTACCATGCTGCTGAAGGGCATGCCATTGTTGAAAAATACTGGGACCTTGATAAAGAAAAACAAATTGAAATAAAAGAAACTGATGCCATTGAAAAATTTTCTGATTTACTGAACACATCAGTAAAACGGAGGCTGAGAAGTGATGTGCCCCATGGCACAAGCCTCAGCGGTGGCCTTGACAGTACATCTGTTGCTGCAGTAATCAGCGAACAACAAATGACCGGAAGCAGGCTCCAGAGTTTTTCTGCTGTTTTTCCCGGTTTCGAAAAAGATGAGTCGGAATATGTTATGCTTGCAGCAGGAAAACTTCTGTTAAATGTCCACACGGTTTCCGCCAATGCAACAGATTGTGTAAATGATTTTGAAAAATTATGTTACCACCAGGAAGAGCCCTTTACTTCTGCAAGCGCCTACGCACAGTTTAAGGTTTTTGAGCTGGCAAAGCAGAAAGGGGTAAAAGTTTTACTTGACGGGCAAGGCGCAGATGAAATACTTGCAGGCTATCACAAATACATACATTGGTATTTACAGGAGTTGCTGGGAGCCCGTCGTTTCAGCCTGATGAGAAAAGAACGGACAGCGTTAAAGAAAAACCATATCAGCTTTAGATGGGGAATGGAAAATTACCTTGCTGCATGGCTGCCTGGTATGGCTGCAAGACAACTGGAGAAAAAGGCATATGCAATTCAACTCCGTCAGCCTGACCTGGAAAAGCAATTTATTTATACCCATCTTGAAAAAAACAGCATTTACAAACCTGTAACAGATAAACTGAATGACGTTCTGTATTTTGATACCATGATGGGCAGGCTGCAGGAACTGCTGCGCTATGCAGACAGGAGCTCAATGGCGCATGGAAGGGAGGTAAGGCTGCCCTTTACTTTTCATGAACTTGTTGAATTTGTTTTTTCATTACCTGCATCTTTTAAGATCAGGAACGGATGGACAAAATGGTTGCTGCGTGAAGCCATGAAAAATAAAATTCCTCCCCAGGTTGCCTGGCGGACGGATAAAATTGGTTTTGAACCGCCGCAGCAGCAATGGATGTCGCACAGCAGCATGCAGGAATTGATAATTGAAGCAAAACGGAAGCTGGTGAACCATAAGATCCTGAAACCTGAAACGCTGACAAAAAAAAATCAGCCGCAGGCTGCTTATGCGGCTGATAATTACGATTGGCGCTATGGGGTAGCAGCGCAATTTATCTGATCATCACCAGACTATTTTGAGGCCTTAAGATATTTTTCTTCCACTTCAATATGGCCTGAAATGTCCACTTTTATTTTCGTCCAGTCCTTCTTTCCTTCCAGCACAACATGATACACCATATCGTTTGTACTTGACCGCTCGGTTACACCGAATATTTTCTTATCAGTGTATTTTGTTTTAACCCTGTTTACAATTAACGGGGGCAGTTGGTCTTCGCCGTAATGCCTGAAGGATTCAATCATGTTACCTTCTTTATCATACCGCACACGGGTTTGTATTTCCGATTGTTTGAAGTTCACGGTGTAATGGTCTTCATATTCCTGCCACACTACTTCCTGCGCAGTGGTAAAAGTAGCATTGAAGGCTTTCAGTACTTTCTCATTTACTTCAGCGTGGCTACCGGCTAATACTACTGTACTTAACAATGTTGCAGCTGCTATCAATATCTTTTTCATGGCAATACTTTTAATTGATGAAGAAATGATTTACGGTTTTAAAATTATAGTGGTAACAGGTGCCCGTCAAGCCAAACTGTATTGCCGGTTGATCAGGCAAAAGCAGGACAAAAACATTTTTAAAAAAAGTCTGAACCCAAACACGCAAAAGGGGAAATGAAAAATTATTTTTTCAAGTTGAAGCAGGAATAACAGATATTTTATGCAACAGGTTAACCCTTTGTTAAAGGGGAATAGCGGCGGGATGAACGGGAAATAACGTTTTCGAAATGAAAGGTCGCCAACCTTTAAAGGATATTCCCCATCTTTGCAGCCTTAATTGAATAGTTATGAAACTTGCGACGAAATACATACATGCCGGTGCGGAACCAGATCCCTCCACCGGGGCAATAATGACCCCCATTTATCAGACATCCACTTATGTACAATCAGCCCCGGGGAAACACAAGGGCTTTGAATATGCCCGCAGCCAGAACCCCACCAGGAAAGCGCTTGAAGAAGCAATGGCTGTAATTGAAAACGGGAAATATGGTTTGGTTTTCAGCAGTGGTGTTGCAGCAACAGATGCTGTAATAAAACTTTTGCAGCCCGGTGATGAAGTGATTGCCGGAAACGACATGTATGGCGGAACTTACCGGCTGTTTACAAAAGTGTTCGAAAAGTTTGGTATCAGGTTTCATTATGTGGATATGACCCGTACAGAAAACATAGTTTCATTTATAAATACCAATACCAGACTGATCTGGCTGGAAACGCCAACCAACCCTTTAATGAATATTGCAGACATTGCTGCGGTATCAGCCATTGCAAAACCCAAAAACATCCTGGTATGTGTTGATAATACTTTCGCATCGCCTTTTCTGCAAAATCCTCTTGATCTCGGCGCAGACATTGTAATGCATTCATCAACAAAATATCTTGGTGGCCACAGCGACGTGATACAGGGCGCATTGGTTATGAATACTGCTGACCTGAGGGAAAAACTTTATTTCCTGCAAAAAAGCTGCGGTGCAGTTCCCGGGCCGATGGATTGTTTCCTGGTATTGCGTGGAATTAAAACACTTCACATCAGGATGGAGAGGCATTGTGAAAATGGAAAAAAGATTGCTCACTTTCTCCGCAACCATTCTAAAATTGCCAGGGTGTACTGGTGCGGTTTCGAAGATCATCCGGGGTATGCTGTTGCCAAAAAGCAAATGCGTGACTTTGGCGGAATGCTGAGTTTTGAATTAAAAGACAACAGTGCTGAAGCGGCAATGAAAGTGCTTTCATCTACAAAAGTTTTTTCGCTGGCAGAGAGTTTAGGCGGGGTAGAATCGTTAATCAATCATCCTGCTTCCATGACCCATGCTTCCATACCAAGAGAAGAAAGAATTAAAAACGGGTTGAGTGATTCGCTGATCCGCCTGAGTGTGGGTATTGAAGATGCTGAGGATTTGATTGAAGACCTGGAGAAAGCTATTGGATAGTAAAATAATGAAGAAAGAATCGATAAAAGAATTTCTCGATAAAAAAACTGATCAGTACAACAGGCCTTCTTTTATTAAAGACGATCCTGTCTCAATACCTCATCTTTTTACCCAAAAACAGGATATCGAAATAGCGGGGCTTTTCGCTGCGCTTTTTTCCTGGGGCAACCGCACCACTATTATCCGTAAATCAAAAGAACTGATGGAACGGATGGATATGTCGCCATACCAGTTCGTAACACAGCATACAGAAAATGACCTTCAGAAACTGGCGTCATTCAAACACCGCACATTTAAACCGGCCGATCTTTTTTATTTTATTGAATTTCTGAGTCTCCACTATTCAAGGAATAAAAGCCTTGAAAATGCCTTTTGCGCCGGTATTGGCAAAAAGGATAAAAATGTTGAGCAGGGCTTAAATGGTTTCAGAAAATATTTTTTTATATACGATCATGAAAAGCGGACTGAAAAACACATCTCATCACCGGAATTAAATTCTTCCTGCAAACGCCTCAATATGTTTCTCCGCTGGATGGTAAGAAATGACTGTAAAGGAGTTGATTTTGGGATATGGAAGAACATCTCCCCTTCACAACTCATTTGCCCTGTTGATGTGCATGTGACAAGGGTAGCAAAAAAAACCGGGTTGTTAAGCAGGAACAAGGCCGACTGGAAAGCCGCTGTTGAACTTACTGAAAATTTAAAACAACTTGACCCGGATGACCCGGTAAAATATGATTTTGCATTGTTTGGCCTGGGAGTATCGGAAAAATTCTAACCGGGAATGCTGTCTTTAAATCTTGCAAAGTAATCAAGCGCCTGTGGGTTTTTCATGGTGTCTTTGCTTGCTGCTTTTGAGGCATCCATGCCCATCAGTATTTTTTTTACCGGCGCTTCCATTTTTTTTCCGCTGATGGTATAAGGGATTTCGTTTACCCCGTAAATTTCATCGGGCACATGGCGTGGGCTATACTGCCTGCGCAATTGTGATTTGATTTTACTTTTTATTTCATCATTTAATTTCAAACCTTCTTTCATTACCACAAACAATGGCATAAAATATTTTCCTCCCTCCAGCTCAAGACAAACCACAAGGCTGTCACTGATTTCTGCAACCTGGTCAACTGCACTGTATATCTCACTGGTACCAATACGCACCCCGTCCCTGTTTAATGTGGCATCACTCCTTCCAAAAATAATGACTGATTGACGATTGGTAATTTCAATCCAGTCGCCATGCCGCCATATATTGGGATAATTTTCAAAATAACTGCTGCGGTATAGTTCATTGTTCTTATCATTCCAGAAATAAACTGGCATACTTGGCATGGGTTCAAGTATTACCATTTCACCCAATTGTTCCCTCACAGGTTTTCCATTATCATCAAATGCTTCCAGTTTGCAACCCAACAAACGGCATTGTATTTCTCCGGGATAAACAGGCCATAAAGGACAACCTCCCACAAACCCGCTGCAAATATCAGTTCCGCCGCTAAAGGAAATCAGCCACACTTCTTTCTTTACCGATTCATGTATCCACTTAAATGCCTCTGGCGGTAAAGGTGACCCTGTTGAACCAATTGTTCTTAATGCTTTTAATTTATTTGAATCAATAAAATTCAACCCCGCTTTCATGCAGGCAATAAAGTATGCTGCACCTCCTCCAAAATGATTAATGCCTGCATGCTCTGCCAGATTCCACAACACATTTAAATCAGGATATGCAGCTGAGCCTTCATAAATCACCAACGTGGCTCCTGCCAGCAATGATGCTACAGAAAAATTCCACATCATCCAGCCGGTGGTGGAATACCAGAAATATTTTTCTCCCGGTTTTACATCCTGGTGAAGTGTCAATGTTTTTAAATGCTCAAGCAAACAGCCGCCAACGGAGTGTGTAATGGCTTTGGGTTTCCCTGTAGTGCCTGATGAATATAAAACCCAGATGGGATGCTCAAATGGCAAGGGTTCAAACTGCAATGGCTGTGCAGTGGCAGACATTACCTCTGCCCAGCTTATTGTATTTTCAACAACTGCATTCTCATCAAGAAAAGGAAAAACTACAACTTGCTTTAAGCCTGGTAACGACTTAACCAATTCCTGTAATGCAGTTCTTTTATCGAACGCTTTTCCATTATAGGTATATCCGTCAGTTGCAAATAAAACTTTGGGCTCAATTTGCCGAAAGCGGTCAATTACGCTTTGGTTGCCAAAATCAGGTGAGCAACTGCTCCATACAGCGCCAACTGACGCTGCTGCAAGAAATGCAACCACTGTTTCAGGTATATTGGGCATAATGGAAACCACACGGTCGCCTTTGGTTATGCCGCATTGCTTTAAAAACACAACTGCCTTTGATACCTGTTCTTCAAGCTGCGCCCATGAAATTTCAGTCAATGGCTGCCGTTCCGATTGAAAAACAATTGCCGGATGTTTACCTGTTTTATTCCGGAAAATATGTTCTGCATAATTTAATGTGGCCCCCTTAAACCATTGCGTACCTATCATTCCCTCTCTGGGCTTAACCAGCACATCTTCATATACATAATGAAACTGAACCTTATTGTATTCACTAATACATGTCCAGAAAACAGCAATATCCGTTACACTCCATTGCCAAAGTTCTTCGTAATTATCAAATGCAAGGTTTTTTCTTTCCTTAAGCCAGTTTATAAAATGCTGCATGTTGCTTTGTTCTATAAATCCTGCCGGAGGGGACCACAAAGGAGTATTGTCCATTTTCATATTAACTGCAATTGAACGTAAAAATAAGGGAATTGACTGCTAACTTTACAAAGATGGATAACGCAGAAAAACAACTGGTACAGCAATTAAACCAGCAATGGGGCCTTGTGCTGAAAGAGGGCATTTCCATTGAAGAAACAGAAGCAGCGCTTGCCGCTAAAATAAATGACCTCATTCAAAATGATTTCCCGCAATTAATATCCCTTCTTTACCGCATTGATGTAAACGAAACAAAACTCCGGCATTTCTTAAGAGAACACCCCGAAGAGGAAGGTGCGAAAATTATTGCAGGCCTTATTATAGAGCGGCAGCAACAGAAAATAAAAACCCGGCAACTTTTCAGCAACCGGGATAATAATATCAGTGAGGAGGAGAAGTGGTAATGGTTTTAAACCTGACAGATTTTGTACAAGATTAAAAAAAATCAAACCCAGCCGGATTAAATCTGTCGGGTTTTGAAGAAGTTAATGACTTCCCTTTCCACATAGTGAAGAAGAGTCCGGCTTGCCTGCCGGACAGGCAGGGGGTTAGCTCACATCGTTTCCTCAAATATTTCTGTAACCGGCATGCGGTTCTGCTTTATAAGTTTATAGTGGTTTTTTAATGAGGTAAGAATCGGGAACTTGCGGTAAGGCAGGTTATACCGTTTTGAGTAATCCTCCAGCAGTTTGGTAAGCTCAGGATAATACACGTGGTTGATGTTGGGAAAGAGGTGGTGCACCACATGATAATTAAAACTGCCCATGAAGAAGCGGGTAAACCAGTTGTCTTCTTTTACATCGTTTGTGGTTTGCAGCATGTGCATAAACCAGTTGCCCGGCAACCTGTTTTTGTCATCCGGTAATGGAAACTCGTTTTCGGTATTGGCATGTGGCGGCAGCAATACAAACAAAGCAAAAATACTTGCAGTAAATACCATTAGCAGGAAACCGCCAATAGCCTGCCCCCATCCAATGCCCAGCACCATTTTAGGAACAAAAATCATGTAGAAAAAGAACAGGGCTTTAAAGAAAAAAAGCTTTACGTATTCAATGGCTGGTATATCAATCAGCTTGCGAACTGTTTTCTTTTTAACAAAGAAGTCTTTAAAATCACGTACCACCAGCCAGTTGAACAGGAACAAAGGGTAAATAAGCGGAAGATAAATGTGCTGGTACTTGTGCATTTTTGAAAAGCCGCCCGTAGGAAATACCCTTGCCATATCGCTTTGTTCAATATCAGTATCCCATCCGTTTACATTGGGATAGTTGTGATGAAAGCGCACATGTCTTAACCTCCATATAAAACTGTTGGCGCCCATCAGGTCGAATAAGTGCACATACCAGTTGTTGAGCATTTTGCTTTTAAATATGGTGCCATGCACAGCATCGTGTATGATATTGAGGAAAATAAAAACCAGTAATAAACCCAGTGAAAAATAACAGGCAAAATATATCCATGGGTTCTGGCCCCATATGAGGGCAGCAGTCCATGCAAAAACATAAAGGCCAGGGAAAAGAAATGCCTTGAAAACAATTTCTCCCCTTCGTTTGGGTTCGAGGCGTTCGACAATTTCTCCCGCTTCAAGCCGCAGTTGCTGAAAAACATCTTCGTTGGTTCCCCTTCTGTATGTTGGTTTTTTTATTCTCTCCATAACATATCATCTTTTATAATCGCCTGTTGGTACTGATCTGCCTGGTTACAGGGATCAGGGTTTGATGTACAAATTTAAAACATATAATTTTTC
>JANRKT010000013.1:0-6036 GCA_033763355.1 Chitinophagaceae bacterium
AACGAGGCGCTGGTTTACAAATTCAAGCGTGGTAACATGCGCTGATCTGCTGATGGCTTCATCCACTTCTGCAATGGGATTGCCGAGGGCCCAGTCGTAACAAATGTTATTGGGCGCATCATCATGAACAAGCGGTGCACCCGGGTGTACTGCTTTGGATGCATCCACCACGCATGGCAGCTCTTCATATTCCACAGCTATTGCTTCCACAGCATCAGTAGCTTCTTCTTTGCTTTCAGCTATTACAACGGCAACTGCATCACCCGCATGCCTTGCTTTATCTGCCACAAGCAAAGGATGCTTGGGTTCTTTCATGGTATCGCCGTTTTTAAAATTTACCTGCCAGCCGCAGGGCACACCATTAACATGGGCCACATCAGCGCCGGTGTAAACAGCAACAACTCCGGGCATTGCTTTCGCCGCACTGGTATCAACACTTATAATTTTTGCATGCGCATAAGGGCTCCGTACAAATGCAGCATAAGTCTGGCGAGGCAACACAATATCATCAGTATAATTGCCCCTTCCGGTAATGAACCGTTTATCTTCAACCCGTTTAACGGATTTGCCGATCAATCCATTTGTTGTACTCATAAAGCAGCCTCCTTTTTAATTTTTTTTCGTGAAGACATTTTATCAGCTGCATACTGAACCGCTTTAACAATGTTGTGGTAACCGGTGCAGCGGCAGAAGTTACCTTCCAGCGCTACCCTTATTTCTTCTTCAGAAGGTTTTTTGTTGTGCTGCAACAAATCAGCAGCGGTCATGATCATTCCCGGTGTGCAAAAACCGCATTGCAGGCCGTGACATTCTTTAAATGCCTCCTGCAAGGGATGTGACTCTCCGTTGTTTGCCATGCCTTCAATGGTAGTGATCTTGCACCTGTCGGCCTGCACTGCAAGCATCGTACAGCTTTTAGTAGCCTTGCCGTTCACAAGAACCGTACAGGCGCCGCAACTGCTGGTGTCGCAACCCACATGTGTGCCCGTTAAGCGAAGTACATCCCGCAGGTAATTTACCAGCAGCAACCTCGGCTCTGTTTTGTCGCTGTGTTTTTCGCCGTTTACCGTTACGTTAATCTTAATACTCATGGAAATCTGGTTTTATAAGTTTAGCCTCACCCCTGCCTGCCGCAGGCTCGTTCCCTCTCCACCTCATCCGTCACACCTGAAGCGTGACACCTTCTCCTGAAGGAGAAGGGAAGTGGAAATGAAATTTAACAAGAGGGCCCGGCTTTAATATATTTACTGAACTTTTACAATTAAGCATTTCATCTATTGAATTGCTGCTCATCAACCGTCGTCTGAAACAGGAGCAGCGAGTTGTTTCTCCAGGTTTGCAAAAAACTGTTTAGACAATGTATTCGCAACACCGCCCATTACCCTCTGGCCCATGCCAGCAAGCAGGCCTGAAAGTTTAACATCGCCGTCAAATACAATCTCAGTCTGGCTGCTGTTTACAGCAACGAGCTTGATTTTTATTGCAGCATTTGCATTACCAATCTTACTGTTCTGCTGAACTTTTAATGTAAAGCTTTCGGGTTCTTTTAAATCTTCCAGTTGAAGGTTGCCGGTAAATGAGCCGCTCACGGGGCCCATTTTTATTTCAAGAATTGATTTGTAGGTATTGTCGCCGGTTTTTTCAAGGCGGGAGATACCGGGAACCACTTTTGCCAATGTATCAGTATCCATCAGCATTGTCCATAGCCCGGATGGGGTGACGTTTAAAATATGTTTCCCTGCAAGTTGCATATGGCAATAAATCTTATGAACAGAGGGAGCCGTGTAAACAAGAGGTAACGGACCAAAGGAAACATTTCCCCGCTATCGTTTCTTCAATTCACCAGTAAGTTATGCAAAAAGTTTTTGGAACAAACTGATTTTTTTCAGTTTGAAGCAGAATGTGGATTTCTTCTTTTTTAAAAACTCAGGACGGCGCATGATGGCAGGTTGATGCCGTATCATTACATTCGCCGGGGAATTACATTTATTTCTACAACTTTCAAGCATTGCCGATGAAAAAAAGTTTGCTTCTCCTGTCATGTTTTTATTTCATTACAGTTATCTGCAGTTCACAGGTTAAGATACATGCGCTTTTAACGGAAAATCTACCTGATCCCATTGGCCTCGATGTGGCCCGGCCCCGCTTTAGCTGGCAATTGGTGAGTGATAAAAGGAATGTTGTGCAAACTGCGTATGAAATAAAAGTAAGTATGGGCAAAACAGCAACATGGGCCACCGGAAAAATTTCTTCCGGTCAATCCGTTCATGTGCCTTATTCAGGCGCCGCTTTGCAAAGCGGAAAAAAATACAACTGGCAGGTGAGGGTTTGGGATAACAGCGGCAAGCCATCCCCATGGAGTGCACCTGCTTTTTTTCAAATGGCTTTACTGAACAAAGAGGATTGGAAAGCAAAATGGATTGCACCCGGTTTTGCAGAAGAACCAACTAAGCCAAGCCCGCTTTTCCGTAAAACATTCAATACCTCTAAAAAAATTCAATCAGCAACAGTTTACATTACTGCCAAGGGAATGTATGAAGCACAGATCAACGGTAAAAGGGTGGGAGATGCTTATTTAACTCCGGGATGGACTGCTTATAAAAAACGTTTACAATACCAGGTGTTTGATGTAACAAGTTTGTTGCAAAACGGTGCAAATGCCATCGGCGTTACATTGGGCAGCGGCTGGTACCGGGGTAATATCGGGTTTAGCGGGCAGAAAGAGTTTTATGGAAAAGAGCTGGCATTGTTATTTCAGCTTAATATTACTTACAGCGATGGCGCAGAAGAAATGGTTGTTTCAGATGAAAGCTGGAAGTCTTCCACTGGTTCCATACGCAGCAGCGAAATTTATCATGGCGAGGAAATTGATGCAAGGCTTGAAAAAGCAGGATGGTCCACTGCCTCATACAACGATGCTGAATGGTCAGGCGTAAAAATTGTTCAGCCCGATAACAATGTGGCCCTTGTTGCAACATACAATGAACCTGTAAAGAAACATGAAACATTTGCTGCCCAAAGAATATTTAAAACACCAAAAGGTGAACTGGTAGCTGATTTCGGCCAGAACCTTGTAGGCTGGGTACAGGTAAAAGCAAAAGGCAACAGCGGTGATAAGATTGAATTGTACCATGCAGAAGTACTGGATAAATACGGCAATTTTTATACTGAGAACCTTCGGCCTGCAAAACAGCGGAACACATATATATTAAATGGGGGCGCTGAAGAATTTTTTGAACCTCATTTTACCTTCCAGGGTTTCCGGTATATTAAAGTTGAAGGTTTCCCCGGTGAGTTAAAACCAGAGAATATTACTGCGGTTGCTTTGTATTCGGATATGAGGCCTTCCGGAAATTTTACTTCTTCCCATCCGCTTATCAATCAACTGCAACGTAATATTCAATGGGGCCAGCGTGGAAATTTTTTAGATGTGCCTACTGATTGCCCGCAAAGGGATGAACGCCTGGGGTGGACAGGAGATGCACAGGCATTTGCAAGAACAGCGGCATTTAATTTTGGTGTAAATAACTTTTTTGCAAAATGGCTTAAGGATGTAGAAGCTGATCAGTTGCCCAATGGAAGTGTCCCCTATGTAGTGCCCAATGTACTTGGTTCCGGTGCAGGTGCATCTGCGGGATGGGCAGATGCTGCCACTATTATCCCCTGGCAAATGTACCTGGCATATGGCGATAGTAAAATACTTGAAGACCAGTTCAGCAGCATGAAAGCATGGGTAGGTTACATGGAGAACAACAGTAAAAATAATTTATGGAATACCGGCTTCCATTTCGGCGACTGGTTGTTTTACCGTCCCGATGATGATAATGACGGGAGGGCCGCAGTAACCGACAAGTATTTAATTGCACAATGTTTCTTTGCACATTCAACACAATTGGTAATTAATGCGGCCAATGTGTTGGGTAAAACAGAGGATGTGGCAAGATACACTTCCCTGCTTCAAAAAATTAAAGAGGCATTTGTAAAAGAATATGTAACGGGCAGCGGCCGTCTTGTTTCAAGTACACAAACCGCTTATGTGCTGGTACTGCATTTTGATATGTTGCCGGAGAACATGCGCCTTCAGGCGGCCGAAAGACTGGCGGTAAATATAAAAAGTTACAACAATCATTTAACTACCGGGTTCCTCGGTACACCTTATCTCTGCCATGTCTTGTCAAGGTTCGGATACATTGACCTTGCATATAAATTATTGCTTCAGGAAACTTTCCCTTCATGGCTCTATCCTGTAAAGATGGGGGCTACAACAATATGGGAAAGATGGAATGGCATAAAGCCCGACAGTACATTTGCACCTGCCACAATGAATTCATTCAACCATTATGCCTATGGCGCTATCGGCGACTGGATGTACCGTGTGCTTGTTGGAATTGATACGTATGAAGATGGCCCAGGGTACAAGCTCATAAAAATCAAACCGCATATCAGTGGTGGCATTACACAGGTATCTGCAGCTTTGCAGACTTACTATGGTAAGGTAAGCAGCGGATGGAAAATGGAAGAAGACAAAACTGTGATGGATGTGGAAGTACCTGCAAATACAACTGCAACCATTTATATACCTGCTTTGAAGGCTGATGCAGTCACTGAAAGCGGTACACCACTTTCAGCATCCAAAGATGTTCAGGTTACAGGAGCAGAAAGCGGGTATATTATAGTTAAAGCAGGTTCCGGGAAATACCAGTTTGCAGTTAGTAAGAAATAATATTTGCAATCAGTTCGTCGCAGGTTTCAGGTTTTTTGTCTCTGCCAGGGGTAATATGAAACCTGGCAGCGATATTTTTAAGTTGCGCTGCAGATTGGTGCGGATGTATGATTTTATTCACCTGATTTTTAAAATTGATTATTTATGAAACCAGTAATGGTAGCTGCAATTTTTTCTTTTCTCCTGTTAGTGTATGTTGCCCCGGCCCAGAAAGTTATTTTGTTGTATAACGGCAAAGCGCCGGGTTCTGAAAGCTGGACATGGACGGAGAAAGAAATGTTCTCTCCGGTTTTTAATACACAGGTGGTGTATAATGTGGTGCAGCCAACACTTACTGTTTATCTTCCTGATAAATCCATTGCCAGCGGAACGGCAGTCATTATTGCCCCGGGCGGGGGTTTTCATACTTTATCTATCAATAGTGAAGGTGTTGATGTGGCCAAATGGTTAACAGCAAAAGGCGTTGCTGCATTTGTTTTAAAATACCGCCTTGTGCATAGCTTAACAGATGACCCGGTAAAAGAATTAATGGGCAAAATGGGTGATCAGCAGAAAATGAATGAAGCGACCAATGCCGTGATTCCATTGTCCATAAATGACGGCCTTGAAGCCTTGAAATATGTACGCAACCATGCGGAAGAATTTGGCATCAATCCCAAACGTATTGGCTTTATGGGTTTTTCAGCAGGTGGCACGGTAACAATGGGAGTAACTTACGGATATGATGCAAACAGCCGTCCCGATTTCAGTGCACCTGTGTATCCTTTTATCAGTGAGGAACTGGCAGCAAAAAAAGTTCCTGCTGATGCGCCGCCTTTGTTTATTTGCGCAGCTTCGGATGATCAGTTGCGCTTGGGGCCTCACAGTTCAAATTTATACAACACCTGGATGAGCGCCGGTAAATCTGCAGAACTGCACATGTACGCCAAAGGGGGACATGGTTTTGGTATGCGCAAACAAAACCTGCCCGCTGACACATGGATAGAAAGATTTGGTGAATGGCTTAATTTGCAGGGGTTGTTAAAGAAATAATACCTGTTACTGACTACATGTTCCGGTTTACCTTGTTTATTTTATTCTTTTCATGCACCGCTATGCTGCATGCGCAGCATGGCAGCGTAAAGCTTGTTGATGCCGGAAGCGGCTGGGCTAGTAATTCTGTAAATACTGTCATATTCCGCAAAAACTCCCTGGTTACATTTAATGGCAACCAGTACATTTCATTTTATGATGCAGAAAAGTATCTTGTATTAGGTAAGAGAAAGCACGGTGATACAAACTGGCAGATAAGGCGCACCATCTATAAAGGTAAA
>JANRKT010000014.1:0-23212 GCA_033763355.1 Chitinophagaceae bacterium
TTCGTTTTAAATGGATATGGTGAAGGTATAGTCCAGACCACAAATCCCGCCAGTGGCGGGAGCAGTGAAAACTGCAGCGGTAAAGAAAATCCTGTAGCCCGAAACGGCTGTACGGGTTCAACTCCCGTCTGGGGCACATTATGGCCAGGTAAAATATTGCCTGGCTTTTTTATTTAAGCCAAAGAAGTTATAAAGTATTGCCTTCTCTCTGTTCTTTATTAATCCTGACAGGCATGTGCTAAAGAAAAGAAATGTTTACGGGAAAAAGACTTGTTTCACTGCACCCGCCGACAAACGATGAAAGTCCCTAGCGCTGAAGCTGCCGAATAAAGAAGAAATGACTTAACTTCCTTTATCCAAAAATGAACATGGCTTTCAGGATCCTCTTCACCATCGTTACCATTATCTTGCTGTCAGGTTGCAGAAATGCAAAAGATACACGTCCTAATATTGTATTCGTTTTGGTTGACGATATGCGTTGGGATGAGTATGGCGCTTTCGGTCATTCCTTTATCAAAACTCCCAACATTGACAGGTTGGCACGGGAAGGTGTACGTTTCACCAATGCATTTGCATCCACACCGCTGTGTTCTCCCAGCCGGGCTGCTTTTCTTACCGGCCTTTACGGCCACAGCAATGGCATTACCGACAACACGGCACGCAATGAACAAAGCCACAGGCTCGAAACATTTCCCAAAAAATTGAACGAAGCCGGGTACGAAACCGCCTTTATCGGAAAATGGCATATGGGTAATGATGATTCAAAGAGACCGGGCTTTGATTATTGGGTTTCTATGAAGGGACAGGGCGAAGCGACCGATCCTTTGCTGAACATCAACGGCAGACGGGACACCGTAAAAGGTTATGTTACCGACATCCTCACAGGCCATGCTTTGCAGTTCATCAATCGCAGCCGTGAAAAACCTTTTGTTCTGTACCTGGCACACAAGGCGCTTCATCCAAATATCCTGCAACGCGATGACGGAAAGACAATCAATATAGGCGAAGGTGGTTTTGTAGCAGCAGACCGTCACAAAGGGATGTATGGACAATCGCCTATTCAAAGACAACCCAACTATGCAGTGCCTCCATCTGATAAGCCTGCTTTGGCAAGAAAAATTGCAGGGCTTCCGCCATTGGGTAAGGAAACCGTAACACGTGATGAGATCATCAGGCAGAGATCGGAAATGCTGATGGCTGTAGATGAAGGATTGGGATCAATACTCAAAGCTTTGGAACAAAAAGGCATTCTGGATAACACGGTGATCATTTTCACCAGCGATCATGGCTACTGGTATGGAGAGCATGGGCTCAGTGAAGAAAGAAGGCTTGCTTATGAAGAATCCATCCGCATACCGTTGCTTATCCGGTACCCGAAGCTGATGAAAGGCAATGCAAAGGAAGAACACGCAGTGATGAACATTGACCTTGCGCCTACTTTACTGCAGATGGCAGGAGTAACAACACCCGGAAATTTGCATGGCCGGTCGCTGCTGCCACTTTTTAACCGCACAGCCATACAATGGCGAAACTCCATCATGGTGGAATACTACAGCGATTCGGTGTTTCCCCGGATGGATAAGATGGGGTACAAGGCCGTTCGCAATGAGCGTTACAAGTACATCCATTATGTGGACCTTAAGGGTGTGGATGAACTTTATGATCTTCAGCAGGACCCTTACGAACTGGAAAATGTGATTAACAAACCCGGAATGGATGCGGTGCTGCAGGAAATGAAAAACGAACTGAACAAATTGCTGAAAGAAACGGGGGATGTGCCTTTGGTTCTTACACGATGAG
Source organism: Chitinophagaceae bacterium (assembly GCA_033763355.1). Taxonomy (GTDB): domain Bacteria; phylum Bacteroidota; class Bacteroidia; order Chitinophagales; family Chitinophagaceae; genus JANRKT01. The sequence continues at coordinate 1,801 of JANRKT010000014.1, forward strand.
TTTTGCTGCATTTTTATCCAGTGAAGTGACTTGCCTGAGAAGCAAGAAAGGGTTTACAAGAAGTGAACCCAGGGTCTCCCCACCAGCTGGCTAACGCTGAATACCCCGGACGGAAGGAGAAAATAGCTGCCACATAATGGTCCCACAAAAGCTGTAAACACAAACTACTGAAATGTTTTTTGGAAACAGGGGTTGTGCAACAGTGACCTTTTGTTATGTGCCGTGGGCGGAAAAAATCTATTTGAAATCAAAAAAGATATTTTCAATCGGAATTGTATTATTCTCCTCTAATAGTTCATCCCAGTGATAATATTTATTTATGGGACTTTTTTTTGAGTTAAAGAAAGACCAGTAAGATTCTCTTAATGCTTCAACAATATTTCCTTTTCTGACTAATATGAGATTACCTGAAATTACCAACCTGTTTTTTCTAAATACAAAACAGGATATCGAACTATCGCCTTTAGCTTTATTAAAAAGATACAAGGTCTTATTATTTCTAACAGTAGTAAAGGAGTAACCATCTTGAAAAATAATAACCTTATTCAAAAAAGGCACATAAAGTGTATCACTGGCGAATACATTATTTGAGATAAAAAGAAAAAGTAGGAAAATTGTTTTTTTCAGGATCATTTTTAAGGCTGGAATTGGGCATTAAAATTTAATAACTTGATTTTACAGATTACCTCCTGTACTCATACTGGTACTCAATCCTCCCCGCCAGTTGCCGCTTTTTGTTGTAGCAGCTTTCCTTTATTTTAAGTCCCTTGTCGTTGTATTCGTATCTCCAGGTAAGGTAATCGAGGCCGGCGTTTTGCACCGTAATCATTTGCCTCAGTTCGGGGCCTTCTCCATAATCGAAAAGATAATCGGGCAAAAGTTTACGGGCCTGGTCATTGTAGCGCACAATATCCGTCATCCTGCCAAGTGAATCGTAGTAGTAATATATTTTTTCAAGCGGTATATTTTTCCTGAAACTTTCTTCTTCTGAAACATTGCCCTTGTCATCCAGCCTGATTTTTACTTCAATGCTGTCCAGTTTATCTTTTACTTTCCACATCTTTTCAGGTTTGCCATTGGCTGAATAAACCCAGTAATGCGATTCATACGCCTTTTGCTTTTCACCCATGGCATTGGATGCGCTGTTGATTACAGCTAATTTACCGGTTGAGTCGTACTGGTATTCATAAACGGTAATAGATTCCCTGCTGCTGTCAACCGAGCGGTACAACTGTCCCTGGAAATTGTAATAGTTTATCAGTGTAGAGGCGCCTGTTATGGGTACAGTGGTTACTGTTTTAAGCTGGCTAAAACTGTTGTTAAAGGTTTGCTCGCATTGAAAATCTTCTGTGGGCGCCCCGTCTGATTCAAAACTCAGCAGCTTTACTTTTGTAACCTTGTTGCCTTTAAGGAGCTTATACTGCGCCTGGTTTTGCGAAAGGGTTACAATATCCTTGTAATAATATTGAGCTGTTGTTTCATTGCCCACCAATACAACAGCTATAGCAACGGGTAATAAAATACGGAACCGGTTTTTCATGCTTTGTTTTTACTTAGAATCAGGTAGTGTTATCATTTGTTTGTCATACTCCCGCTCATGCGGCATGGCATCTGTAATTTTAAGTTCATTCCATTTCGTGGTTTTTCAGATTCCTCTCCCGCCTGAAGCGGGACGGAATGACAAACTGAGACACTATAAAGCGGCAAAATTAACCTTTCCGTATTTAACGCCGGTTGTTGTGTTGCACATATCTGTAAACCAACATTCTTCCTTATTTTTAACAAAATTCCAGAGTGTCGCATCTGCCCGAAAGAAAAGAAAAGATTTGCCTGAACTGTAATGCTGAATTGCAGGGCCGTTTCTGCCACCTGTGCGGGCAGGAAAACCTTGAACCCAAAGAATCGCTATGGCACCTCATTACCCATTTTTTTAACGACATCACCCACTTTGACGGAAAATTCTTCAGCACGTCAAAATTGCTTTTGTTCCGTCCCGGGTTTCTTCCTGCTGAGTATATGAAGGGCCGCCGTGCCGGCTATCTGAACCCCATCAGGATGTATGTATTTACTTCCGCTTTTTTCTTTCTGCTGTTCTTTTCCTTTTTCTTTGATATCAGTGAAGAGAGCATGGGTGAAAACTTCAGGCTGACAAATGAAATAGCTGAACTGTACGGGGAAGCAGACAGCGCTAACCTGAATTTTGACAGCAAAGGCAACCTTATCATCAACAAGGATACGGTCGGTAACCTGAATGATAAAGTATGGCTCAGCAGGTTTAAGGATTCATTGAAGAATGTGCTGGCGCTAAGAAAAGACACTGCATCAAAAGCAGCTGTAAGGAAAAATAAGAGAGAAAAGAAAACAGGCTTTGTTTTATTGGGCAGTGATGAGATACCTTTTTCAAGAGCTGAATATGATTCCGTTCAGAATGCATTGCCTGAATCAAAAAGGGATGGCTGGTTTACCCGTGCCATGGCTTACCGTGTAATTGAAGTAAATGAAAAATACGATGGCAACCAGGGAAAATTTTTTGCCGCACTGGCCAACAAGTTTGCACATCTTTTTCCTACCATGCTTTTCTTTTCCCTGCCTTTGTTTGCCCTTCTTCTCAGGCTCCTTTACATCAGGCGTAAAGAATATTATTTTGTAAGCCATGGTATCTTCAGCATCCACCTGTATATATTTACGTTTATTACACTGCTGGTATTTTTTATTGCAGAAAAGCTGGACGATAACATTGGATGGGGCATATGGGGATGGGTGAAGTTTATCATTTTTTTACTGATGTTCTTTTACCTTTATAAAGCCATGCGTAAATTTTACAGGCAGGGCAGGGGCAAAACCATTCTTAAATTTATTTTACTGAATATTCTTTCAATTATTCTTACAGCATTATTATTTACAGCTTTTGGCATCTATACCTTGCTAAAAGTATAACCGGCATTACATGAAGGAACAATTGGTTGCGGCTTTTTTGCGTTTGGTGGGTATCATGGATGACCTGCGTGAAAAATGCCCCTGGGACAGGAAACAGACAATTCAGTCACTAAGGCAGCTTACTATTGAAGAAACTTACGAACTTGCAGATGCAATAACAGAAGTAGACTGGAAGGGCATTAAAGAAGAAACCGGCGATTTATTGCTGCATATTTTGTTTTATGCAAAAATTGGTTCGGAAAAGGAACAGTTTACGCTTGAAGAAGCAATAAACAGTATTGCTGATAAACTGGTGGCCCGTCACCCGCATATTTACGGCGAAGTAAAAGTTAAAGATGATGAGGAGGTAAAGAAAAACTGGGAGATGCTGAAACTGAAGGAAGGGAAAACTTCGGTTTTAAGCGGTGTGCCCCAATCATTGCCCGCAACCGTAAAAGCCATGCGGCTGCAGGAAAAAGCAAAGCAGGTGGGTTTTGAATGGGAGAATGCAGAACAGGTGTGGGAAAAGGTTAAGGAAGAAACTGAAGAGTTGAAGGAAGCAGTACACAGTCTGCAGCCGGCAGTGGACGGTGGTGCAGAAGCAAAAGAAAAATTACAGCAAAGGGTTGAGGAAGAATACGGCGATTTGATTTTTTCGCTCATCAATTATGCACGTTTCCTTAATATTGATGCTGAAAATGCGCTGGAACGTACTAATAAAAAATTCATTGAAAGGTTTACGCAAATGGAGGCGCAGGCAAAGCGGGATGGCAGGAACCTTTCGGACATGACCCTTGAAGAAATGGATACCATCTGGAACCAGGTAAAGAAGTTTAAAATCTGAGTGCTTCAGTGAAGACGTTTTTAAAGGATACCATTTACCGTAACGCCTATTTCCTGATAGGCGCAGCGTGGCTTTTTACGCTATCATTCATATTCAGCAATTACTGGTCTTACACTTCATCCCCGCAGGGCGTTAAAAAAACACTTGAGAATTACATACAGAAACAGGAAAACAGCTTTTATGCTTTTTTGAAGGATACACCGCTGGTGAAGAGGTTGATAAGGGAGCGTGTTACAGAAGGCGAACTGGCAGAAGTAGCCGGGAGAAAGTATGGCATTTTTATTTACAGGCAGGAAGATTACGGCCCGCTTGTTCTCAGCTTCTGGAACACACACCAGTTTTTGCCAACAGATGAGATACTTGCCAACCCGGAAGGAGAATACATGGTTGACCTGCCTAACGGCCAGTACGAATTCATCAACCGGCAGATGAACATAACTGATGATGACAAACTGATTGTTTGTGCATTGATACCTGTGCGCTGGAAATATTTCCTGGAGAACAATTACCTGCAGAATGGTTTTGTTGAGCACCCCAATGTTGAAAAAAATTATTCTATTGCGCAGGGCATAACAGCTTACCCCGTTAACAATACACAGGGAAGGCCGCTGTTTTACCTTGAACAAAAGGCAGGCGGAAAGATTTTCAGCAATGACTGGATCACCCTTTTGCTTCGGTTACTGGGTTCATTGCTGCTGCTCTTTTACCTGCATGTAGTGGCAATAAGCATTTCAAAACGTTTTGGTTCCGCATGGGGCATCGGTTTTCTTACTGTAGTGGTGATTGCATTAAGGATACTGAGCTATTTTTTTGCCATACCCATCAATTTCCGGCAGTTTGATTTATTTGACCCTTATATCTATGGTTCCAATATTATCCTCCGTTCCCTTGGCGACCTTCTGGTAAACGCATTATTGTTTTTCTGGATAGTGCTATTTGCAAGAACACAGATTGGAAAGTATAAAATACCGGGTTCCGTAAAGCATGTTGCTTTACGCTATGTTTTTGCAGTAGCCATCTGCATGCTGCTGGTGCTAAGCACCATGATAAGCGGGCACATCATCAGGAGCCTTGTTGCCGATTCGCAGATATCATACGACGTTACCAATTTCTTTAACCTGAATATATACAGCCTGTTCGGGTTTATTGTGCTTTGCTGTATATGCCTCGGGTATTTTATACTCAGCCAGGTGCTGTTGCAGTTTATTGACCAGTTCCTCGAAAACTCTTTCTTTCAGAAGACAGTAATGGTGGCATGTATCGGCCTCAGCATACTTACTTTCCGCATTAATACACAACTGGTAAACTTTGAACTGTTCCTGCTGCTGTGGTTATTGCTGTTTATTTTCCTGATGAGCCGGGAGAACCTTACACGGAGCCGCTATATTTCCGCGGGCAATACTGTTTTCTGGCTGTTTGTTTTTTCTGCATCCATTACATCACTCATCATTACCGAAAACCGGTATAAGGAACTGGAGATAAGAAAGAGAACAGCCGAGAAACTTGCCATGCAGGTTGACCCGTCAAGTGAAAGGCTGCTGAACATCGCCATACAGAGTATTGGTAATGACTTTTTATTTTCAAATCTCAGCAGGCTGAAAAACGATTATGAGGCAACACGTATAAAAGACAGCCTCATCAGCGCCAACTTCAGCGCTTATTTAAACAAGTATGAAACTTCTCTTTATACTTACAGTATTGACCAGAAGCCATTCACTTCAAAGGATGCGTTTACCTATGATACCCTTAATACCATCTATACCATACAGGGAAAGCTCACCAACATCAGCGGGTTAAAATATTACGAAACTGCCTTTGACAGGTTCAGTTACATTTATAAAAAAGAAATAAAGGATACATCCGGCAGCCCTGTTGCTTATTTCTTTATGTTATCAAACCCGCGTAAGTATAAAAGCGATGCACTCTCACCTGAACTTTTTAAACAGCCGGAAGATTTTTCCTTTGAGAGGTCATCAGTTTATGCCTATGCCATATACAGTTCAATGGAGCTTATCAACCACATTAATGATTATGCGTTTGCCATACGGCTCGACTCTTCAGAGTTACCGGTAAAGGAATATGATGTGAGAGTGAAAAATGGTTATAACGAATTGTGGTATAAAAAAGGGACGGACAAAGTTGTGATCATTACCAAAAAGAGCAATTTTTTACTGGAGGCCATGACTTTGTTTGCGTACCTGTTCTGCGCTTTTCTCTTCCTGGTGGGTTTGTTCCAGCTTTCCAACCTGGTTATCCGTTCGGGTTTTCACTGGTACAAATTGCAGGAACTCTGGCAGATGAACATCCGTTCGCAGATATACAGCACCATCATATTCGTGAGTATTTTCTCCTTTGTGGTTATCGGTGCTGCAACGATACTGTTTTTCATCAGCCGTTACAATAAGAACAACCGGGAACGGCTAAGCCGCACCATACAGGTAATGTCGAGTGATTTTAAAAACAAGATCAGCGACCACAGCATCATGGATGACCAGCTGCCCATCAGGGATTCGGCTGCGTATGAAAAAATACAAAGGCAGATCAACGAAGTAGCCGAGATACACAATACCGACATTAATATTTATAACCCTGACGGGACCCTTCAGATCACATCACAGCCCTTTGTTTATAACAAGGGCATCCTCAGTTATATGATGGAGCCTTCCGCTTATTACAACATGAAGCAGTTGCGCAAAATCCAGTATATAGAGGATGAACGGATCGGCAACCTTACTTACCAGAGTATTTATGTTCCTGTAAGAAAGGAAGACGGCCAGATTGACTCGTATCTTAACATACCAAACTTTACCACATCAAGCGACCTGAAACAGGAGATTTCCAATTTTCTTGTAACCATCATTAACCTGAATGCTTTTATTTTTTTAATAGCAAGTGTAATTGCTGTAATCATTACCAACCGCATTACCAATTCGTTTACGTGGATTGGTGAAAGGATGAGGGAAATCAATCTCGGGAAGCACAATGAAGAAATTACCTGGAGCCGTAATGATGAAATAGGCGGGCTGGTAAGGGAATACAATAAAATGGTGCGTAAGCTTGAAGAAAGTGCGGTGGCACTGGCAAAGACCGAAAGGGAAGGTGCATGGAGGGAAATGGCAAGGCAGGTGGCGCATGAAATTAAAAACCCGTTAACGCCGATGAAGCTGAGCATCCAATACCTGCAAAAAGCTATTGATAACAATGCACCCAATGTAAAAGAGCTTTCTTCAACCGTTGCTACAACACTTATTGAGCAGATTGAACATTTATCAAGGATAGCTGCGGAGTTTTCGCAGTTTGCCAATATCGGCAACATATCAAGCGAAGTGTTTGACCTGCACGAGTTGCTGCATTCACTGGTGTTGCTGCATGGCATACAGGAAAACGCAGAAATAACATGGCAGCCGGTAAATGGTAAACTGATGGTGCATGCGGATAAAACACAGATCAACCGTTTGTTCACCAACCTGCTGCAGAATGCCATTGAAGCTATTCCCGGGGAGAAAAGGGGATTGATTCAACTGAAAGAAGAAATGAACGACGGGCAGGTAATTGTAAGTGTGCAGGACAACGGCACCGGTATCCCAGCGGAAACACAAGCCAAAATATTCTCCCCCAACTTTACCACCAAAACATCGGGCACGGGCCTGGGGCTTGCAATGTGTAAAGGGATTGTTGAGCAGGCCAAAGGAAATATATGGTTTGAAACAAAACCCGGTGAAGGAACCAGTTTCTTTGTATCGCTGCCGTTAGAGATGAATGGTGTGCCCGTTGCCGAACCTGTTGCGGGGTATTAATGGTTTTTTGCTGTAAAATATGGCAACAGGGTTGGCGTATTTAACCATGAAATTTTAATCATTCTTCGTGCCTTCGTGTCTTCGAGTCTTCGTGCCGAATTCATCAGAGTTTTTTCTTCTTCCTCCTTTCAGCAAGAAAATTTTCAAATTCTTTTAAGCTGAAACTGCTGAGGTTTTTTTCCTTTGTCAATGCGCCTTTTTGTGCTGCTAATACACCGTATTGCACATCATCAAAACCATCCAGTGCATGTGCATCCGGGTCAATTGAAATCAATACCCCTTTATCAGTTGCATATTCAATCCATTTCCAGTCAATATCAAGCCGGCGGGGGTGTGCATTCAGTTCAATCACCACATGGTTGGCGGCGCAGGCATCTATCACTGCTTTATGATCAACAGGATAACCATTGCGGCTCAGCAGCAGGCGGCCTGTCATGTGGCCAAGAATAGTGGTGTAAGGGTTTTCAATTGCCCGCATTAAGCGCATCATTGCTTTTTCTTCTGTCATTTTTAAATTGCTGTGCACAGATGCTATAACAAGATCAAAGGTTGACAGTACATTATTGGAATAATCCATTGAGCCGTCGCCGAGGATGTCGCATTCAATGCTTTTAAAAATTTTAAAGGGAGTTAATTTTTTATTCAGCTCATCAACATAGCGGTGCTGCTCCTTTATCCTTTCTTCTGTAAGCCCGTTGGCATAAGCGGCGGCTTTGGAGTGATCTGATATGACCAGGTATTCATAGCCTCTTTTGATAAGTTCATTCGACATTTCCTCAATGGTGTTGCTGCCGTCGCTCCAGTTGCTGTGGGAATGGATGAGGCCTTTTACATCTTCTTTTTTTACAAGGGCCGGTAAAGGTGATTTTTTTACCTTATTGATGATGCCGGAAGTTTCCCTTAAAAACGGAGGGATGTAGTGTATGCCCGCTTGTTTAAAGATGTGTTCATCTTCGCTCAATCTGCCGCCAACATATTTTACTTTCGGAAATTTTTTTTTAAATGCATCTGTAAATTCTTTTGAACCGCTGGTAAAAAACAATCTTTCTGCTGCATTTGATTTGCCTGTATAAAGCCGCAGCTTCAACCCGTTCTTTAATTTATAGAGTAATACATCTTCTTTTTCTTCCAGCAATTCGGGCGGATTGGCTGTTTGAAATTTGGGTTTTATGGTTTCATTGGGATGTGCCACCACAAATTCAAGTTCATCAATGGTAAGGTCCTGCTTTCGGTAAGCGCCGGTTACTGCAACATTTTCCGTTGAAAAAGATTTCTCAAGATAGGCGCTTACCTGGGTGAACAATGCCGCCACTTCAGCATACAGGAAACTGCCCTGGTTCTGCATGTAAAATTCAATGGCTTCCTGTACGTTCTGCTGTGTTTTTGCACCGAAACCTTTATAAAGTGTCAAACGGTTTTCATTGCAGGCATATAACAGCTCACCAATGCTTTCAATTTCCATTTCTTTCCAGATGGTTGAAATCTTTTTGGGGCCAAGGCCCTTGATGTTCAGCATCTCTATTACGCCGGGAGGTGTTTTGGCAATCATGTCTTCCAGCGCTTTCATTTTGCCTGTTTCCAGTATTTCGGCAATTTTTTTTGCAGCAGAATCACCTATGCCTTTCAGGGAAGAAAATTTTTCAGGCGGGATGCTGTTTAACTGTTCGGGTAATTTTTCAATATTAAATGCCGCTGCGCCATAAGACCTTGCCTTGAAGGAGTTTTCGCCATGAATATCCATAAGCCTGGAAAGCAGGGAGAATTGTTCGGCGATGGAGTAGTTGTCAGTCATTGAATGATCTGTTATAGTTTTTCCCTTCAAATGTAAAAACAAATCTTTTTGAGTGGATGATCTGCCTGTAATATCGGTATCTGCAGGTTTGGAAAGCTCTTTTTAAAAAGGTAAATTTGTATAAACAATAATAATATGGCTGCCCCATTACTTGATGATGAATTTATGAAATACTGGTTAAAATTTGCGGTAGCTAAGAGGATTCTTATATTGGAAAATCAGAAATACATTAATGAAAAAGATAGGACAAGTAGTTAGGAAATATAAAGCAAACTGCTTTGAATAAAATCAAGTGAAATGCCATATGTAGTTTAAAATTTAGCAACAATAATTTTTCACATTATTATAAAGACTTAAAAAGTATTCTATTTTTGAAATTAATACAGTTAGCGGCAATTTCTAACCTTCTAAAACTTACAGTTATGAAACGCCATCTTTTTTTTGCTGCGAGTCTTATTGCGATTACAATTGCTTTTTCTTTCATTATTAATGATAATTCACCTCTTAAACTTAGCGAATATAATAAAAAGGTCAGTAAGCTCTATTCCAAAGATCCTTGTTCGTGTAATACACCTACAGTTCTCAGTGTTAATTATTCAGGTTCTTATGTTACTATTACATGGTCATCTGTTTCCGGAGCTGCTGAGTATTCATGGGGTGGTTATTACAGCGGTGGTAGTGGATTTTCAGGCTGTACAAGCGGTACCTCAGCAACTTTTTTGACAAGTGGCGGAGGCACTTTCAGGGTAAGAGCTATATGTGAGGGTACTTGTACATCAGCTACCTGTAGTAGTTCCCCCAGTAATCCACCAACTATTTTCTGATAAATTAACAAGTTATGCCGCTAACTGTATTCTTTGTTAAACTATTAGGAAAAATAGCTTGTTATTTATTGTTTTTATCTTTTTCAATTAGCTCTTTCTCTCAGGAAAATTGTAGTAATAGTAAAGACGATGACAGAGACGGGCTGATTGACTTACAAGATCCGGATTGTCATTGTGAATTGAAAACTACTATCAATCTTCTTAAGAACCCGTCTTTTGAGCAGTATGACAGATGCCCTACATATCGCTGGTACGAAGATTCTACAACCATAAATGATTGGAAGTTTGGAATTGTTTTAGGCTGGTTAGTTGGAATGTATTATAACTATTCCTGTCAAGGGGATTCAGCTTTTGTTGCTTCTAACCTTCCAATTCCAAGTTTGCCCTTGCCAGATGGAAAGGGATTTGTGATGATAAATCAGGCAACATCAAACAGACCTGACTTTCAGGAAAAAGATGCTTATAAATGTTATATCGGCCAATGCTTACAGCAGCCTCTAATAAAAGGAGATGATTACACTTTCACTTTTTATACGGGGTTTGGCAAAACAAATCCAAGAAGCGATTCGAAATCTGCGCAACCGTTTAGGGTTGGAATCTATGGCCATACGGATTGTTCCGCAATACCTTTTGGTAAAATTAATGTTGGCAGCGGTTGCCCTCTCAACTACGAAGGGTGGGTTCAATTAGGTGTTGCAATTGTAAAGGGTAATGAGAACTGGGTACCGGTTTCAGTTAAATTAACAATTACAAAAAACATAAATGCATTATTAATCGGCCCGGATTGTACAATTGTTTCACCCGGAGCAGATGATTTCAATTCTGCACAAAACTATCTTGATAAACTTCAATTATCCGAAACGATAAATTTTAATTTCAAAAAAATACTCATTCAAAACGGTAATGCCTGCATTGGTACCTATACTCTTAAGGCTCCTTTTATTGATGGGGCAACTTATCAGTGGTATAAGGACAGTATTGCAATAAGTGGGGCTACAGGCAGTTTATACCATGTGGCTCAGTTTAATGGAAGTGGTTTTTACAATGTAAGGATATCGAGAGGAAATAACTGTGAAACAACTGACGCCTTGCATATACCTTTCTCAAAACTTGTATCTTTGTATATTCCTGCCGATACATTTATTTGTAAGAATGAAATACTTGAGATCGCTTCTTCCGTAAATGGTATTTTGTATGAATGGAACGGAGGAAACAGCGATTCTGTTATAAAAGTTGTTCAGCCCGGGAGTTATAATATCGTTGCATACGACACAAACGGCTGCCGCAGGCCTTTCGTTGTTAATGTGCGTTACCAGGATTGTGATAAATGCACCATCTATATGCCCAATGCATTTACGCCCAATAATGACGGGCTAAATGATATTTTGCGTGGGTCTGCCAATTGCAGTATTGATGATTATTCATTTCAGATTTATAACCGCTGGGGACAGAAGGTATTTGAGTCAAACACCATCATAAATGGATGGGATGGCACACACAATAACAAGCCCTTGCCGGGAGGGGCTTACATTTACGTTGTAAGGTTTAAGAATTCTTCATTTGAAGCAAAATATAAACTCCTAAAAGGATACGTGAATTTGATAAGGTGACTTATGGGTTTTCAAATTATTTCAAGTACAAACTATTCAATCTCCACCACCACATCATCCTGCTCCACCAATACGCCTTCGGATAAAACAACAGATGTAATAACACAAGCTTTGGGGGCCACAATAGTTGATTCCATTTTCATGGCTTCAATGGTAAAGAGAGGGGCATTCTTCTCAATCTTATCATTTGCCTTAACGAGAATGCGTGACAGTTTTCCCTGCAGCGGAGCGCCGATTTCATTTTCAGTTGTTACTTTTTTGTGTACCGCCTTTGTTATGGTGAAGCTTTGGTCTTTTACATTAACTGAACGGGTCTGGCCATTGAGTTTAAAGAATACCTGTTTGTAACCATTCTCATCAGTATCGCTCATGTAAAGGAATTTAACGAGAATGCTTTTACCCGGGGCCAACTCTATCAATGTTTCTTCATTTGGTTTTAAACCGTAAAAAAAAGCAGGAGAGGGGATGTAGTGTACTTCACCAAACTTTGCACGGTGCTGGTGGTACTCGTCAAATACTTTGGGATAAAATAAAGAAGAGAGCAAATCAAGAAGATTATATTGTTTGCCATATTTGGTTTGGAACACTTCTAATGCCTTTGTAAAATCTATGGGCTGAAGATGGGCATTGGGACGGTCGGTGTAGGCTTTTTCATTTTTCAGGATGATTTTTTGCAACTGCTCCGGAAAGCCGCCGGGGGTTTGCCCCAGGTCGCCGCGGAGTAAGCCGATTACAGAATCAGGAAAGGAAATGCTTTCACCTTTTTCTGCAATGTCCTTTTCCGTATAACCATTTGCCGTCATGAACAATGCCATGTCACCTACCACTTTTGATGATGGCGTTACTTTTACAATGTCGCCGAACATTTCATTCACCACAACATAATTCTTCTTGATCTCCTGGAATTTGTCTTCCAGCCCCAGCGACCTTGCCTGCGGACGCAGATTGGAATACTGCCCTCCGGGAATTTCGTGATCAAAAACTTCAGCAGTACCTGCTTTCAGTTCGCTTTCAAAAGGATAATAATATTCACGTACATCTTCCCAGTAATTGGATTGCTCATTTAGTTTATGCAAATCCATTTTCAGTTCCCTTGGATGGCCTTTCATCATGGCCACAATGGAATTAAAGTTGGGCTGGGATGTTAAGCCGCTCATGGACGCCAGCGCCACATCAATCACATCCACACCTGCTTCAATGGCGTTAAGGTATGTTGCGGCCTGTATGGAAGACGTATCATGTGTATGTAAATGAACAGGGATGCTGATTGCTTTTTTCAATTCTTCCACCAGTATCCTCGCCTGCATGGGTTTTAAAAGACCGGCCATATCTTTTATACCAAGCAGGTGCGCCCCTGCATCTTCTATCTGTTTTGCCAGGTCAACATAATACCGCAGATTGAATTTTTTATTTCTGGTTTCATCCAGGAAATCCCCGGTATAACATATACATGCTTCTGCAAGTCCGTTGGTCCTTTCCCTCACTGCGTTAATACTAACTTTCATTCCTTCAAGCCAGTTGAGTGAATCAAATATGCGGAAAATGTCTATGCCCTGCTGCCATGATTTTTCAATGAACTCTTCCACCAGGTTATCAGGATAAGCTGTGTAGCCTACGGCATTTGAGCCCCGTATCAGCATCTGAAAAAGAATATTGGGAATTCTTTCCCTCAGCAATTGCAAACGCTGCCAGGGACATTCATGCAAAAAACGAAGGGCCACATCAAAAGTGGCGCCTCCCCACATTTCGAGTGAAAATATTTCTGGATGGTTTTTAGAAACGGATTCTGACACTTTTAATAAATCCAGTGTCCGTACCCTCGTTGCAAGCAGCGACTGGTGTGCGTCACGGAATGTAGTATCAGTATATTGAATGGCATTTTCATTCTTCAGCCACTCAATAAATTTTTCTCGGCCCCATTCATTCAGTTTATCCCTGCTGCCTTTTGCCGGTGACTGGTATTTGTCATATTCAGGAAAAACGGGTGTCCTGAACTGAACAGCAGGATTGACTTTTACTATATCGGGGTTGCCGTTTACAATTACTTCGGCTATATAATTGAGCGCTTTTGTGCCGCGGTCCTGCCGTGGAACGAGCTGAAACAATTCAGGATGGTTGTCAATAAAATCAACTGTTGCATTACCGCGGATAAAAGTGTCATGCTGCAAAACATTTTCAAGAAAAGGGATATTTGTTTTTACGCCGCGTATGCGGAATTCTTTTAAAGTTCTTGTAAGCCTTTCGCATGTTTCTTCAAGGTTTCTTCCCGATGCAGTGATTTTTACAAGCAATGAATCAAAAAAAGGCGAAATGCTCACACCGGGATAGGAGCTTCCTTCATCCAGCCTTATACCCGGCCCGCCGGCATTACGGTATGCGATAAGTGTTCCATAATCCGGTTTAAACTGATTGGCAGGGTCTTCAGTAGTTACACGGCATTGTATGGCCACGCCGGAATAATGAATGTCTGCCTGCGACTGAATATTTATTTCAGGATCGGTGAGTTTTGAACCGTTGGCAATAAGTACCTGGTTCTTTACAATATCAACCCCGGTTATTTCTTCCGTTACAGTATGTTCAACCTGTATGCGGGGGTTTACTTCAATGAAAAAGATATTCTCATTTCTGTCAACGAGAAATTCAACCGTGCCTGCATTGTTATAATTTACATGGCTGCAGATGCGGATAGCATATTCATAGAGTTTTTGCCGCGTACTTTCTTTTAATGAAACAGCAGGGGCAACTTCCACCACTTTCTGGAACCTTCTTTGCACCGAGCAATCCCTTTCAAACAAATGAACGATGTTGCCGTGCCCGTCGCCCATCACCTGCACTTCGATGTGTTTCGGGGATTCAATGAACCTTTCAAAAAAAACGGTATCATCACCAAACGCAGTTTTGGCTTCGTTCTTTGCTTCAGGAAATACTTTGTGCAGTTGTTCAGTGTTCCTTACCACACGCATGCCCCTTCCGCCGCCGCCTGCAGATGCTTTAATGATTAACGGGTAACCGGTTCTTTCAGCTTCTTTTACAGCAATTGAAATATCAGTAAGGTTCTCTTTACTGTCCTCAATCATTGGTACGCCGGCTGCATAAGCTACTTTTTTTGCGGCAATCTTATCTCCTAATTGTTCCATTACTTCAGGCGAAGGCCCTACAAATGCAATACCTTCTTCAATACAACGCCGGGCAAACTTTGGGTTTTCTGATAAAAAACCATAGCCGGGATGGATGGCTTCAGCTTTTTCCCTTTTTGCAACTTTAATGATCTCTTCAATATCAAGGTAAGGTTTCAGCGGGTCATCATTCTTTCCTATCTGGTACGATTCATCAGCTTTGTAACGGTGGAGCGAATAGCGGTCTTCGTAAGTATATACAGCAATGGTTTTAATATTAAGTTCAGATGCAGCCCGGAGAATACGTATGGCAATTTCGCCACGGTTGGCAACCAGTAATTTTTTGAACATGGAAAGCAATTGTTGATGAAGTAACGAAAATCACGGCAAGATTAATCTGTTTACAGTAAAGAAACAGGAAAAATAGTTGTGCGGGGAGTGATTGTAAATAAAAAGTCCCGGGGTTTCCGGGACTTGTATTTTGCTTTTTTTAAAAGCCTTATTTTTTCTTCTTTGCTGCTTTTTTAGCAGTTTTCTTTTTGGGAGCGGCTTTTTTAGCAGCTTTCTTTTTTACGGTTTTCTTTTTTGCAGTTGCCATTGTGTTTAGAATTTAATGATTAGTAAATAGGTTAATATCACCATAAAAATATAAACACTTTTCTTTTCTGCAAAAATTTTTTTTGAAAGTATATTAAAAAAGATGTTATTCTTTATAAAAAATCAAATAAGCTGCCATTCAATTCAATTGATACTTGCTTTAAGAAGTTATATAAAAACAAAACGTCTTGTGCTATTGAAGTATATTATAACTCAACAGTTGTACAGTCAGTTCTATGTGATTCCTGTGTTTCTAAAATGCCTATGTGGTAAAATTACACCATATAGTTAGGCACATAGGCAAACACATAGGGTTTACAGTAGCACAAGACTTTAAAAACAAAGTCATTCAGTTCTTTTATGCCCTTATAAGGTTTTTAACTCAATATCATATTGCCTGTAAAATTTGTTATTAAAGGGATGATTTTATAATCTCATTTCATCAGCAATCATTAAATTCTGCCTTTAATGATGGCGATACTATCCGGAACACGAATAAAGAAGGAAATAAAAGGGCGGGTAGTTTAATGGAAATAAAAAAGGCAAAACGTATTGTTTTGCCTTTTTTATAAGTTTTAAGCTTGTGTCAGCTTGCAGCTTCAACAGCATTTACAGAAACCAGCGTTTTGTCGTTTCTTCCTTTCCTGAACTCCACAACTCCATCAGTAAGGGCAAAAAGGGTAAAATCTTTACCAACCCCTACATTTTTACCGGGATGATACACTGTGCCACGCTGCCTGACGATAATATTTCCGGCAATAGCAGGCTGGCCGCCATAAATTTTTACACCGAGACGCTTGCTTTGCGAGTCACGTCCGTTTTTAACACTGCCTTCGCCTTTTTTATGAGCCATACAAAAATGATTTTAGAATTTTAATTTCAAATTTTGCTTCACTTCATCTTTGATCCTGAAACCTGCAACTTGTATCCTGTAACAGCTTTTTACAGGTTATGCAATCTTTGTTACCCTGATTTGGGTATATAAAGTGCGGTGTCCTCTCTTTTTACGGAACCCCTTCCTTCTTTTCATTTTAAAGGCAATTACCTTGTCGCCCTGTACTTCTTCCACTATTTCGGCTTTTACCTTTACTTTCAGGTCTGCACCTGTGGACAATTTGCCATCTTTATCGGTAAGCAATACATCTGTAAACTCAACTTTATCACCGGCTTTACCTTCTATATGGGGCACATACAGGTTCTGACCTTCCTGAACCTTAAATTGCTGCCCGGCTATTTTTACAACTGCTAACATAAATTGCCAAAATTTAGGAGTGCAAAGGTAGGGGGAAAATGCTTCACGGCAAATAATTGAACCAAAAAAAGTTAGCTCCAAATTCGCTCCGGTTGGGGGATGCAAATTATCTTTGTCGCCTCATTTATTTGCCTATTCCAATGAAGATCAAATCATTTCTTGCCAGGCCCTTTGCATCCTATGTTTACAAGCAGGTAAGGAAGGGTATGGCCACTGCGGTGGAAGACCAGAAACGGATACTCAAAGAGCTATTAAAAACAGGCAGGAAAACTGATTTTGGCGCCGACCACCAATTCGATAAGATAAACACCTATGAGGAATTCAGGCAGGCCATCCCTGTCAGGGATTATGAAAAATTCAAGCCTTATATTGAGAAAATAAAGGAAGGCAAGCACAATGTGCTGTGGAAAGGGCTCCCCATTTATTTTGCCAAAACTTCCGGCACTACCAGCGGTGTAAAATACATACCCATCAGCAAGGAGTCTATCCCCAACCACATCAATACAGCACGCAATGCATTGCTGTGTTATATGGCGGAAACAGGCAATACCCAGTTTGCAAATGGTAAAATGATTTTCCTGTCCGGCTCACCCGAATTAGAAAGAATAGGTGGCGTGCCCACCGGAAGGCTAAGTGGCATTGTCAATCACCATGTGCCCAGTTACCTGCGTACCAACCAACTCCCTTCTTATGAAACCAACTGCATTGAAGACTGGGAAACCAAGCTGGATAAAATTGTAGGGGAAACCATTGACCAGAATATGACCCTTATCAGCGGCATACCCCCCTGGGTGCAGATGTATTTTGACAGGCTGATGCAGATAAAGGGCAAAAAGATAAAAGATATTTTTCCGCAGTTCAGTGTGCTGGCGCATGGGGGAGTGAATTTTGAGCCTTATAAGTCAAAGCTGTTTGACAGCATCGGTAAAAAAATAGATACTATTGAAACATTCCCCGCATCAGAGGGTTTTTTTGCATTCCAGGATTCACAAAAAGAAGAGGGGCTTTTACTCAATACCAATTCAGGGATATTTTTTGAGTTTATCCCTGCACAGGAGGTCTTGAATGACAACCCCGCAAGATTGAGTTTGCAGGATGTAAAAGTAGGGGAGAACTATGCCCTCATCATTAATAACAATGCCGGTTTGTGGGGCTATAACATTGGAGACACCATTAAATTTCTTTCCACCAACCCGTACAGGATTGTGGTAACAGGAAGGGTAAAACATTTTATTTCAGCATTTGGAGAACATGTCATCGGGGAAGAAGTGGAAGCCAGCCTGATGAAAGCCGCTGAAGAAGAAGGGGTGCACATTACAGAGTTTACTGTTGCCCCGATGGTTCAGCAGAACCTGGGGAAATCATACCACGAATGGTTTATAGAGTTTGAAGAAATGCCAGATGACCTTGATGTTTTTTCTTCAAAAGTGGACAATAACCTCAGGCAAAAAAACATTTATTACGATGATCTCATCAGGGGCCACATACTGCAGCCCCTTGTGATACGGCCTTTACAAAAAAATACATTTATCAATTACATGAAATCAATCGGCAAGCTTGGGGGACAGAACAAAGTGCCCCGCCTGAGCAACGACAGGAAACTTGCCGATGCCCTCACGAAATATACAATTGTGGGCTAAAGGCCATATATTTAACCAATGAACACAGTGACACAAGCTGCACCTACTGTAAAAGCTGCCGGTAAAGCGGAAATGAAGCGTGTAGCCATTTTTGGCTCCACCGGTTCTATCGGCAGGCAGGCGCTTGATGTTATTGAAGCCAATGCGGAACAGTTTGCCGTTGAAATACTCACGGCCCATTCAAACCAGGAACTGCTCATTAAACAAGCATTAAAATTCAAGCCTGCATATGTTGTAATAGTGGATGGTACAAAATATGTTGATGTAAAACAGGCGCTGTCTTCCACTGCAATAAAAGTTTTGGCAGGGGAACAGGCGCTTGAAGATGTGGCAGGTATTGGCAATTACGATATGATGCTGGCTGCCATTGTTGGTTTTGCCGGTTTAAAGCCTACATTAAAGGCAATTGAAACGGGAAAATCAATAGCGCTGGCCAATAAAGAAACGCTTGTGGTGGCGGGGGATATTGTAATGCGCAAAGCCGTGGAAAAAAGGGTTCCTGTTATACCAGTTGATTCAGAACACTCCGCCATTTTTCAATGTATGGTGGGCGAAACAAGGAACAGGATTGAAAAAATTGTGCTTACTGCTTCAGGCGGCCCTTTTCTGGGCAAAAAACCAAATTTTCTTGTTAATGTAAAAAGGGAACATGCCCTGCAGCACCCCAACTGGAGCATGGGTGCAAAGATCAGTATTGATTCGGCTACTTTAATGAACAAAGGGCTGGAGATGATTGAAGCACGCTGGCTTTTTAACCTTAAACCGGAACAGATACAAGTGGTGGTGCACCCGCAGAGCATTATACACAGCATGGTGCAGTTTGAAGATGGCAGCGTAAAGGCCCAGATGGGTTTGCCGGATATGCGGTTGCCCATTCAATATGCGCTTGCATTTCCGCAGCGCATACCCAATTCCCTTCCGCGTTACGATTTCAGCAAATCATCGCAATTAACATTTGAACCGCCTGACGTAAAAACATTCAGGAACCTGGCGCTTGCAACAGAAGCATTGTTTAAGGGGGGTAATTTACCCGGTGTGCTGAATGCGGCAAATGAGATTGCAGTGTATGGCTTCTTACGTAACCGCATTGGTTTCCTTGACATGACGGAAGTAATAGAACGGACGATGGAAAAGATCCCATATATACCCAACCCCACTCTTGACGAGTATTTTGAAAGCGATGGAGAGGCCCGTAATTTTGCAGCTTCACTCATCAATATTTAACAAAAATCCACGTTTAACTTTAATTAGTTTGCGCCGGGTTCAACGATTATTAAAAGAAATATATAAACAGGAAAAGTAATGTTCTTAGCAATTGAATGGGGTTCGGTGGGGTTGCAGGCCGGGCAGTTAATTTTATCCCTCTCTATCCTTGTTATTATGCATGAATTGGGCCACTACTTGCCGGCCCGCTGGTTTAAATGCCGCGTTGAAAAATTTTATCTTTTTTTCGATCCCTGGTTTTCCCTCTTTAAGAAAAAAATTGGTGATACAGTATATGGCATAGGCTGGCTGCCTTTGGGCGGATATGTAAAAATATCAGGCATGGTGGATGAGAGCATGGACAAAGAACAGATGAAACAGCCTGCACAACCCTGGGAGTTCCGCAGCAAACCTGCATGGCAAAGGCTTATTATTATGATTGGCGGTGTAACAGTTAATGTGCTGCTTGCTTTTTTCATTTATGCCATGATACTTTTTGTGTGGGGCGACAGAAAAACCCCTGTAAACAGCATGAAGTATGGCATCTGGACAACCGACAGCCTGATGACGGAAATTGGTTTGCAGAGCGGCGATAAGATCATTACCATAAATGGTAAAGCAGTGACTTATTTTGAAAACCTCAATGCTGCTGTATTAATGGGTAATACTATAGAATTGGAAAGAGATGGGCGGCGGGTAGAGCTCAAGTTGCCTATCAACCTGATTGAAAAACTGATTGAAAGCAAAAAAAAGAGGAGATATTTCCTTTATCCTAGAATACCTTCTTATGTGGGTGAATATGACAAAAGTGATTCATCAAACGGGAAAAAGGCTGGGTTACAGAAAATGGACAGGATAGTTGCAATTGATTCTATACCGATAGAGTTTTATGACCAAATGATGCCCATTTTATCTTCAAAGAAGAACAACAATGTAATATTGGCTATAGAAAGAAATGGACAGCGTTCTAACATCCAGGCGAAAGTAGATAAAGATGGCAGAATAGGTATTCCTATGCTAATCGATGAAGAATACGCACAGATGGGTGTATTTCAGATAATAGTTAAAAAGTATAATTTCTTTTCTGCTTTCCCCGCAGGTGTAACTAAAGCAGGGGAAAAGTTAAATAATTATATTGATCAGTTTAAATTATTGCTTAATCCCAAAACAGGGGCTTATAAAGGTATTGGAGGATTCAGGGCAATGGGTTCTGTTTTTTCCCCCAATGCATGGAACTGGGAACAGTTCTGGAACATTACTGCATTTTTTTCCATCGTACTTGCTTTCATGAACCTGCTGCCCATTCCCGCATTGGATGGCGGCCATGTGGTATTTACTTTAATTGAAATGATAACAGGCCGCAAGCCCAATGAAAAATTCCTTGAGTATGCACAAATTGCCGGAATGGTGCTACTCTTCGGCCTCATCATCTTTGCCAATGCCAACGACTGGTTTGGATGGGGAAGGGGAAAATAGCCGGGAAAATATTCAGGTTAAGAAATTTAAAAGCCCCCCAAAATGGCGGGGCTTTTTATATTTTAATGCTCTTATAGTTCTTATGCGGACCTTTCTTTCTTTAATGTTGTATATATCTTATTGGCAACCGGGCGGGGCAAATGGTTTAAAGTATAAAAGAATGTGCTCTTCTTGTTAAAATGGGTAGGCAGATGGTTCTCTTTAATTAAATCCGTCAGCCTGATGTGCAGTTCTTTTCTCTTCAGTATGTTTTCTGCAACAAACAGAGCCTGCGGGATTTCTTTGCTGATATCGTGTATATAAGTTGCATATTCCTGTGCGCTGCAATGTTGCTTAATGTGGTTG
>JANRKT010000015.1:0-3632 GCA_033763355.1 Chitinophagaceae bacterium
GTCAGCAGGCTACCCTGTGTATCTATATTCAGAATGATTTTTCTAAATGTTCAGTCTCCTCCATTTCATCATCAACCACTTTTATTTTTTTAAAAGCCCGTTCGCCTTCAAGGCTTACTATGTAAGCTGTTTTATCTGCCACCGCAACTTCTGTTACAAGGTTAATTTTGAAATCGTAATAATTGCTCCTTATCAAATGGCGTATTGCGGGGGAAAGATGGGTTTCATTATAATAGCGGAATGTTGCAAGCCAGTTTCCCCTGTTGTCATAATCTACCCTGGTTTGAATGCCGTTAAGCATAAACTTTGCTATAAATCCGTTGCCGGTGCTGTACCAGTTTTCGTTAACAACATCTTTGAATGTTTTTGCAAAATCCCTTACAGCGCGGCTGTTTACAATTTTCCTGTTATTACGATCGGAAAAATTAACCGCTGGTTCTTTTACATAAACAGCGCTGAATCCTGCAGGGTTAAAATTTTGTTTGCCCGATTGTGCAAATGCTGCGAATGATGATGCAGCAATTATTGCAGATGCTAAAAAAATCTTTTTCATAACATTACATTTTCAGGTGAAAAAAAGGTTAACAATTAATAATAAACTCTTGATATCAAAAGTAGAATCCCGCTAAAGGCAATGCAATCCCTCAATTGCGGGGAATTATTGAAAAAAGAAGAAACTATAAAAGGAATGCGGGTGAGAGAAGATCAGACTAATTTTTCTTTGAGCGCTTTAGACACTGCTTCGGTAGCAGAAGCAACGTGGAGTTTTTGGTAAATGCTTTTTACATAACCACGTACAGTTTCATAGCTGAGAAATATTTTTTCAGCAATACGCGGCATGGGCATTCCTTCAGTGAGAAGCTGAAGTATTTCTTTTTCCCTGTCCGTGAGCTGATAATTATGAACAGTCGTCAAAGGTGCAATGAATTGGTGAAAAAGCTTTGTTACCCTTGCCGCTACAGCAGGATTGAAAGCCACACCCCCGTTTTGAACATCACTAACCGCTTCCAGCATTTTTACAGGAGATGTATTCTTCAGGATATAGCCATTGGCCCCGGCGCACAAAGCTTCAAATATTTTTGTATCGTCTTCAAACACTGTTTGAATTAATATTTTCACCCCGGGATATTCTTTTTTAATCAGCCTGGTGGCTTCTATTCCCGTAAGGCCTGTCATTTCTATATCCATCAATACCACATCCGGGTTGCTTTTTTGTATATCATGTTTCCAGTTGTTGCAACTGGTAAAACCACCGGTACAGGTATAACCATGTGAGCCATTCAGAATAGACCGGTAGGCGTCCATCATAATGGGATTGTCTTCAAAAATAGCAACCCTTATTTCATTGCTGCTGTTCATTTTTCAAATATAATTTTCTTAACAGTTCAGGTAACTACCCCCAATTGCGGGTAATTACAGTTCCAGTTCAATTATTGTTCCTTTACCGCTTGCAGAACTTATTTTTATGCTTGTCCCTGTTTCATCAGCCCTTGCCCTCATATTATTCAAACCGTTTCCCTTTACAATATCCTCTTCAGCAAAACCGATCCCATCATCTTTAATACTAACACGGAAAGTATTTCCTGAGTGGAGCATCGTGTAATAAATGGTTTTGCATCCTGAATATTTAACTGCGTTATTAATGGCCTCCTTGCTGATGAGGTAAACAGACTTACGCTGCTGGAGGCTCAGTTCTTTCGTAAAACCGTTCAATGAAATATCAAAATGCATTTTTATTTTTTTTGCGCCTGCAGCAGCCTGGCCGTAGGTTTTTAACTTTTCCGTGAGCATGAAAATGGATTCCTGGCTGGGTTTAAGCAGCCAGGCCATATCGCTTACTTTTTCAATTACCTGGCCGGCATAAGTGCTTGCTTTACCGATATTGATTTTTGCTTCAGTAATATTGTTTTGTTCCAACTGTTCACCGGCCATTTGTGCAAACAGATTAATGCCGCTGAGAGAAGATCCGACTTCATCATGCAGGTCCCTTGAAATCTGGAGGAACGATTCTTCCCTGGTTTTGAATTCCTTTTCCAGCAACTGCTTTTGGTATAACTGCTTTCTTTTATGCTGGATGCGAAGCAGGATAAAAAAGAATACAGCAGCCCCTGCTACAATTATTGCGGCGGCAATGAAAAAAATAATTACCTCATTGTTGTACTGAGGCTGCATTGCAGTGATTTAATGATACAAAGGTTCAGTCCGATTATGAAAAAATAGCTTACTGTATAAAAGTAAATTTCGAAAAAATCGGGGAAGTTTTGCGAAAGATAATTATACATGGCAAAAAACGGAGTGGCAATAGCCCAGTAAAATATAAAACCGGTGCTTATCCAGAAAGCAGGTTCTTTGAAAATGCTTTCAGTGGATTCCTGCCTGTAAAGCCTGAAAAGCACAGTAGATGCAAGCAAAAGAATAATGATACCTCCCAGTGCAAGCGAAAAAGTATTTAGAGTGGTAGCGCCCTGCCACAGCGCCAGGTTGAGGCAGGCGAATACGCCGAACAGCACCATTATAAACCAAATCTTTTTTTGCCTCAATAGCGACATAAAGAACCACATACAGAAAAGCTGCAATAGCGGAAAGACAATGTTGTACACCCAATGATTCTTTACCGGGTTAATCAGCCCGATAATGACCATGCTTAAATCATGAGTTAGAAAAATTGCCCATCCGGCGGCAAAAAAACGATAAGGCTGTCTCAGTTTATTTTTCAGTAAATACCATACACAGGTGAGTATAGTAATAAACTGTACAGTATAAGTAATAATTTTAAAAGCTGTATTCATGCGGACTTATAAAAAATCATTATCAAGCCGTTGGGGGTGGAGGTCTTAAGCCACTGCCTTCGCCACCAGGAGCTACGAAGGAGATTGAACCATTTTTCTGTAAATGTTTGAATTTTTTGACCGGATACCCCTTCGCATCATCCAGCTCGCAAACACAGCCTGTAATAATGGGTATAAGCTGAGTATAGCCATCACATTTTTTCTTGCCGTACTCTTTTACTTGTCCCGCATCATCTTTTAAAAATATATTTGGGGTTACGTTTCCTTTAATTTCATCAATTTTTTCCCTTATAAATGTAACACAAATGTGATAAAATGTATTTGGAACAGGAGACCCTGGCTTATACGGCTTTTTTTTCAACTTTTCATATTTTTTATATTCGGCACTACCTCTAATATGTTTAATCAATTCTTCTATGGCTTCAAGGCTGAAGGCAGCAGTTGTAGTAACAGCAGCTTTTCCGTCACATTCTTTTTGATATTTAATTATTTTTTTCAGATTACCTGACGTAATAGTATTCATAAAGAATATTTAAGTGGTGAATAAATGAATTGTCAGAAACAAAAGTAAGACGCTTCCGGAGAAATCAAACCCCTCAATTGAGGGATTTTAATTCCCAAGTCCATGCGCAACCGTAAAATGTCAGACGCTTCTAACATGTGTCAGACGCCCTGAAGGCGTCAGACACTTCGTCCCCACAAAATAAAATCCGTCTGCGGGATTTTTTCAACTCCAAGTGCCCGCATTATGGTTACCAGCTGGCCGCGGTGGTAAGTACCATGATTAAATACATGCAGCAGCACCTGGTGAACGGGCTGCTCAAACGGATCCCCTTTCAGGCT
>JANRKT010000016.1:0-23732 GCA_033763355.1 Chitinophagaceae bacterium
CAGCGCTTCGTGAAATATTTCCACTGCATAATCGGTAGTGCCGCCCCCCGGTGCAGATTTATAGGAAATCAAACCGGGATAACGTAAACTTCTTACATCCACTCCAAACCGCTGGTGAAAATAATTGCACCAGAATTCGCCTGCATATTTGCTGATGCCATAAACTGTTGTGGGTTCGATAATGGTTTGCTGGGGGCAGTTTTGTTTGGGAGATGTGGGGCCGAATACGGCAATAGAAGACGGCCAGTAAACTTTATGCATTTTCTCTTCCCTTGCAATGTCAAGCACATTCAGCAGGCCCTGCATATTCAGGTTCCATGCAAGGCCGGGGTTTTTTTCGCCTGTTGCTGAAAGAATAGCTGCAAGCAGATAAATCTGCGTAATATTCTGGCGTATCACCTGCACATGCAGCATTTCTTTGTTCATTACATCAAGGCTTACATAAGGCCCTGTTCCTTCCAGCAAAGGGTTTTGTTCCCTGAGGTCTGATGCCACCACATTGGCATTGCCATAAATTTTTCGCAATGCCAATGTTAACTCCACTCCTATTTGCCCTGAGGCGCCGATGACAAGGATTTTTTCTTTAAGCATAAAATTCTTTGTTATAACTAAATCAGGAATCAATAGTTTGCTTTATCCTTTCCAGATCCTCCGGCGTATCAATGCCAATGTTATCATGATCGGTGACAATACATCTTATCCTGTACCCATTCTGTAACCAGCGTAGTTGCTCTAATGATTCTGCCTGTTCAAGCGAAGACGGGTTTAATTTTGTGATCTCCGTTAATACATCTGCCCTGTACCCATACATACCGATATGGCGGTAATAGATGTGCTGCAAATGCCATTTGTCTTTTTCAATTCCCCGCATAAAAGGAACCGGTGAACGGCTGAAATACATTGCTTCCTTTTTTTCATTCAGCACGGCTTTTACATTATTCTCATTAAATAAAATTTCTGCTGAAGAAATTGGAACCACCAAAGTAGCAATCATAACCCCGGGATCCATCAGCACCGAAGCCAGTAAATCGATCTGATCCGGATCAATAAAAGGCTCATCGCCCTGTATGTTGATGACATGGGTAACCCCCTCACCCATTTTCATAAGCGCCTCGCAACAACGGTCGGTACCACTGGGGTGATGGGGCGATGTCATAACTACCTGCCCGTTAAATTCCTTTACGTGCTGAAATATCCTTTCATCATCGGTAGCCACTATCACTTTGCTGATGAACGAAGCTTTACAGGCCTGGTCATATACCCGCCTGATCATACTCCTGCCCTTAATATCAGCAAGCGGCTTACCCGGAAAACGTGTGGATGCGTAACGTGCAGGTATAACTCCTAAAATCATACAGGCTAAAGTTGGGGCAAGATAAGATTAAACAGAGAAGTTTTTAATTTCCTGCCCCAGTTAATCAGTTTCATTTTTTTGTACAGGACCAATTTGTTAATTTTAATACAGATAGTAAAATCCATGCAGCAGTCGTGCTGAAAATAATCTCTGTTCTTTACTGCTTTCCTCACTATAACCCGAATATTTTCCGGTTGCATTTCTGAACCTCCCTTCCGCTGAAAAACCAATGTTGAAGTTGTTTTAATCAGTCAGCTAAAAATACTGCTATGAAATATTTTTTACTCGCTGCATCAGCAATCCTTGTTTGTTATACAGGCTTTGCACAGTTTGAATTTGCAAGTTCTTACACCCTTGGTGTTCCCCAAAAGCAAATGGCATCACATATACAGCCTGCACACCAGCTTATGCTCGGTGGCCATTACAGGCTGCCTGTAAAAAACCATGACCTGTGGGTTGGTGTTGACGGAGGTTTTGGAATATATGGTATAAAAACCATTAACCAGACTTTTACTTTCAGGGATGGAAGTACCACCAAAACAGATGTGCGCTATTCCAATACTGTTGAGGCAATAAATGCAGTAATCCGTTACCAGATCAGGACCAAAGGCAGGGTTTCGCCTTATGCCACTGCGGCTGCAGGGCTTATTAACCTCGCTACAGATATTTATATTGAGGACCCCTCAGACCCGCTGGCCTGTGAGGCCCTTGAGGCAAAAAGGGTTTTTAGCGATAATACGCTTGCGCTTACTTATGGTGCAGGGCTAAGAATAAAAACAGGCGACAGGGATAAATCAGGCTCAGGCTATGAAATTGATTTTGCAATATTGAATACGCGGGGCGGTAACATTGATTATACCAACGTGCGCCACCTCGGGTCTCACCAGGGCCACAGCGACCCCAATGGAGAAAGCAAACCACTCAACGCAAAATTTATTAACGTAAACACCCAGGAAATTCATGAACACCAGGTAGCAGAAATTTATAACAGCCCGTTACGTATGCTGCAATTCAGGCTTGGTATCACTATGAAGTTATAAATAAAAAAGTCCCTGCACAGGGACTGTTATAAAGGTTTGGGAAATCAGGGAACGGATCTTCACAGTTCCGGATCCGGCGGCTTCCACCTCAAATGGTCTTCACAGGACAATTGAATTTAAAAAACGGGATGAGACAAAGCCGCTTCAGTTTTAAAAAGTACGTATTAAAACCATCTGGACCGGATTAATTACAGGGTATGAACACTCCACCATATGTATAAATTTTACAGCAAGGTGAAGCATGATTACAATCTGAGCGTTTAACCAAAGCCCCTTTGAACTACTCACTGATTACATGATCAGGGTACTTTAGAATGAATTGCAGCTAAGACGCAAATTTGATGCTAAATTGACCCGGAGTGTAACCATAAAAGACAAATGAATGCCCGGATAATTTTAGCCGTGGGTTTTATTCACACCCTGTTCCTTACCAGTTCGCTGGGCAATATGCTGAATTCTTTTTTAAAGGCAAGTGTAAAGTTGCTGAGGTTTGCATAGCCTAATGTCTGCCCTACTTCTTTAATGCTCCTGCCGCCTTCAAGCAGCATCAGGCGGGCTTTTTGCATGCGTTGTTTCTGAAAATATTCATAGGGTGGCAGGCCATACACTTCTTTAAATTGTTTTTTTAATTTTGAAGGGCTTATAGCGGCGCTTCTTGACAGCTCATTGATGGTAGGGGCAAGCGCCAGGTTATCCACAAGTTCCGATTCCACCTTCAGCAACACATCAATATCATCTCTTGAAAGACGAAGGCTCATCTGCATGTAAGACATTTGCTCATACATCCACGCAAAAAATTTCTCAAGCATCAGCATAATGCGGTTTTGCAGGTAGGTGGCTTCCATATTGGCCTGCTCTACCGGCTGAAAAATTTCATCCATTAAAAGGTTATTGTCAAAATCAAGCGGCTTCACATGTATGCTTTTTGATTTAAGGGCAAGATAACGTTGCAGCACCTCATCCATTTTATCAATATGCAGGTAACTTGCCAGCCATTCATTGCCTATTATAACCCGGATACTCCTTAAATGTGTGCCCGCCGTAGCAAACTGCTGCAGGTCCGACAAAAAACTAACGAGGTAAATTGCAGAAAGGGATGATGCCTTATTCTCAGTCTTTTCATCATCAAGGTTTACATAAAGGTTTTTAACGTGTGTTACCTTATCGCAGATAAAAACATAAAACTCACGGTTGGTCTTAGCCCGTTCAATTAGCAAATCCTGTTTTAGTGTAAAATCAATCAGCAGCGCCTGCAGGCCATTGGGCAAATCAACTTTTTTAAGGTATCCTGCACCCACCCTTTCAGGCAGTTCCAGGGTATTATCCCTTATGTTTGTTCCCAGCGCTTTGGCAAGATCGTTTAAGAAATGATCAAAGCTGGAAATAGAATAATTAAACCGGATCAACGGTTAAACATTTAAAGACAAGGTTTAATACAGCAATATGAAGGTAAAAATTTCTTAACATTAAAATTGTAAAGAATCTACTACGGCCTAAAACTGCTTTTACGGAAAATATGATGGCATGCAGCAGGGGTGCACCCCAATTGCCTATTTCGCCAGTTCACTCGGCAAAACATTAAACTGTTTCCTGAATGCCTGTGAAAAATTACTGAGGTTCTGGTAGCCTACTTTATAACCCACTTCTTTAATGGAATAGTCGCCTGAAAGCAAAAGTTCCTTTGCCCTTTCCATGCGGTGCTTCTGGTAATATTCATACACAGGGAAACCGTAAACCAGCTTAAAATCTTTTTTTAGTTTGGATACACTCATTGAAACCTTATCAGCAATTTGCTGAATGGTGAGCGGTACAGCTGCAAAATCTTTTACCAGCATGCTTTCGGCTTCCATTATGCGGTGTATATCCTGATTGGTTATCTGCAGGTCTTCCAGTTCGCCGGCTCTTGTATAAAGCCGTTTGAAAAATCTTTCAGTAAGCATCATAATACGGTTTTCTACCTGGGCATTGTACAAAGGGTGCCCCGGGTTTGCATTGAAGATTTCATCAACCCGTTTCCTGTAATCTGCGTCCATGGGTTCGAAATTAAATGCAGCCGTTTTTAAAGCAAGGTATTTCTTTAATACATCATCGGTATTTTCAATACCCAGGTATTTGCTCATCCACGCAGGGCTGAAAAAAATGCTTAGCCCTTTTACAACGGTACCGGCCTGTACCATATAGGCAAAATCAAAAAGCGAACTGCTTAATAAAACAGCGGCACGCACATGGGCGCTGTGCTGTTCATATGAATCGCCCACTTTAACCATTACCTTATCCGCCACATTTGCAATCTCAAAGCGAAGTGTATAATACTCTTCGTGGCTTCTTTTCCGTGAAAAATAAAAAGGCTGCTTAATTGTGCAATTGTACAAAGCAGCATGAAGGCCATTGGGCAACTGAAGCGCTTTTGCATATCCCTCTGCGAAATGGGGCGGAAAATTTAACTGGTTCCCGGTAACCTCTGCATTTAAAAAAGCTGCAAAATCTTTAAGCAGCGAAGTATAGTTGGTATGATCGTAAACAAACCTCAGCATATATCAAGCGCTCCGGGCAAATTACAGAAAATAAAAATTATACCGGGTATTTTACTTTCCGGGCAATGCCCGGTAATCAAAGCGGGAATTTTCAATCAGAAAGTTATTACGGTATTGCCCGTGCTGTCTGCAATGGTATGCAGGTTTACCAGGCATTTCCTGGTAAGCTGTTTGCCTTTTTCTATACTTATAAGTATTATATCCGTCACCTCTTTACTGATCGCAAAATTGCTTTGCTTCCCAGGATTGGAGCAAACCGGGTACGGGATGTAAATTCAATAACATAAATCACTTTGGGTGAATGTAGAAAATACAGCCTACAGGTAACGCAGGGGGTTTCTTCTTGCTTTAAGAATATAATTCTTTATGTTCATCCAGAACGCAAGAAATACATAAATAATCAGGGGCGACCCCATGGTAAGAAAAGAAATATAAATAAAGTATTTGCGGATGGTGGAAGTGGCAATCCCCATTTTTTCGCCAATAGCGGTGCAAACCCCGAAAGCCTGCCACTCAATAAAGGATTTTAGCCTGTTCATACCTCAAAATTAATATTCCCTTTTTATTTAACGAACAGTTGGGGGCTGATAGTGTTTTAATTAAATTCGCAGGGCCTAAATGTGCATAGCGCACATTGCTGATTTTCAAATTCTCAAATTCTTCGCCATGGTATTCGACCTTGACCTCATTAAAAAAATTTATGCAGAAATGCCCGGTAAAATTGCCGCTGCCAGGAAAATTACAGGCAAACCCCTCACATTATCCGAGAAAATATTGTATTCGCACCTGTCACAACCCGCTGCGAAAGCCCATGTGAGAGGTAAGGATTACGTTGACTTTGCCCCTGACCGTGTGGCCATGCAGGATGCTACTGCGCAAATGGCGCTGCTTCAGTTCATGACCTGCGGCCGGGATAAAGTGGCCGTACCATCAACCGTTCATTGCGACCACCTGATACAGGCCAAAACCGGTGCGGTTGCTGATCTAAAAATTGCCAACGAGGTCAATAAAGAAGTATATGATTTTCTGGCTTCTATTTCCAATAAATATGGCATTGGTTTCTGGAAACCCGGCGCCGGAATTATTCACCAGGTGGTGCTGGAAAACTATGCCTTCCCGGGTGGTATGATGATTGGAACCGACAGCCACACCCCCAATGCCGGCGGGCTTGGTATGGTAGCGATTGGTGTTGGCGGCGCTGACGCAGTGGATGTAATGGCAGGACTACCCTGGGAACTTAAAATGCCTAAACTTATCGGAGTAAAACTCACGGGTAAAATGAGCGGCTGGACAAGTTGTAAAGATGTCATCCTTTGGGTTGCTGGCCAATTAACAGTAAAGGGAGGAACCGGCGCAATCGTAGAATATTTTGGGCCTGGGGCCGACAGCATGAGCGCTACCGGCAAAGGAACAGTTTGTAACATGGGCGCTGAAATCGGGGCTACTTGTTCCCTGTTTGCATACGATGAAAAAATGAGCGCTTATTTAAAAGCAACAGGCCGTGAAGAAGTGGCTACGCTGGCAGATGGCATTAAAGAGCACCTTCGGCCAGATGAAGAAGTGTATACCGATCCTGCAAAATATTACGACCAGCTGCTTGAACTTGACCTCAGCACACTTGAACCTTATGTAAACGGGCCTTTCACTCCAGACCTTGCTACACCCATTTCAAAAATGAAAGAAGCTGTGGAAAAAAACGGGTGGCCTGCAAAATTAGAAGTGGCGTTAATAGGAAGTTGCACCAACTCTTCTTATGAAGATATCAGCCGCTCTGCTTCCATTGTAAAAGATGCAGTGAGCCAGGGGCTGAAGGCCAATTCTGAATTTACCATTACACCCGGCAGCGAACTGGTACGTTTTACCATAGAAAGGGATGGCTTCATCAATACATTTGAAAGTGTTGGCGGAGTTGTACTCGCCAATGCCTGCGGCCCCTGCATCGGCCAATGGGCAAGGCATATTGACGACCCCAACAGGAAAAACACCATCATCACTTCCTTCAACAGAAATTTTGCAAAACGCAATGATGGTTTAGCCAGCACACATGCTTTTGTTGCAAGCCCTGAAATTGTTACAGCGCTTGCCATTGCAGGCACCATTGCATTCAATCCCCTAAAAGACAAACTTAAAAATGTCAGGGGTGAAGATGTTTTGCTGAAAGAGCCAACAGGTTTTGAACTGCCCCCCAAAGGCTTTGCTGTGGAAGATGCCGGTTACCAGGCACCTGCCAAAGACGGAAGTAAAGTGCAGGTAGCGGTAGCACCTGATTCAAAGCGTTTGCAATTGCTTGAACCTTTTAAAGCATGGGAAGGAACAGACTTAAAAGGTTTGAAACTGTTAATTAAAGCCAAAGGCAAATGCACTACCGACCACATCAGTATGGCAGGCCCCTGGCTCAAGTTCCGCGGCCATCTGGACAACATCAGCAACAACATGCTTATCGGCGCTGTAAATTATTATAATGAAAAAACAGATAGTGTAAAAAACCAGCTCACCGGCGAATACGGAGCGGTGCCAGCAACAGCAAGGGCGTACAAAGCCGCTAATGTTGGCAGCATAGTAGTTGGCGATGAGAATTACGGCGAAGGCAGCAGCCGTGAACATGCTGCCATGGAGCCGCGTCACCTGGGCGTACGTGCAATACTGGTAAGAAGTTTTGCAAGGATACATGAAACCAATTTAAAAAAGCAGGGTATGCTGGCGCTTACATTCGCCGATAAAGAAGATTACGATAAGGTGCAGGAAGATGACAGTATTGATATTACCGGATTAACATCTTTTGCTCCCGGCAGACCATTAACTGTTGTATTAAATCATAAAGACGGTTCGGCTGATAAGATAAGTGTAAACCATACTTACAATGAACAGCAGATTCAATGGTTTAAAGAAGGCGGTGCATTGAATGTAATACGTAAACAAATTGGCAGGTAAAATTTTATCATATCTCCCCGCCAGAGTAAGACATAACTTTCTCTTCTCAGAATTGCCGGTTTTTCAAAAGCCGGCAATTCTTTTATCCGGCAAATTTTCCTTTACCTTCACCACATCAAAAACTTCGCCGCATGAAAAATAAAATATCTTTTATATTACTGCTGGCCCTTCACACCTGCATTTATTTTACCGCCAAAGCTCAGCAGAAACAATTTAAAGCATTGCTTGTAACCACAACAAGGGGATGGCACCATGAATCCCTCCATTACGGTGTTCCTGCAATTAAAGAACTTGGGGTGAAAAATTTTTTTGATGTGGTATTGCTTGAAAACCCCAACGGCTTTACCGACCAGTACCTGCAGCAGTTCCAGGTAATTATTTTTTTAAACACCACGGGCAACATTTTTGATTCCGCACAGCAAAAAACAATGGAACGCTTTATCCAGTCAGGCAAAGGGTTTGCCGGCATACACAGCGCATCGGATACCGAATACGACTGGGAATGGTACACCAAACTGGTGGGAAGGATGTTTCATATTCACCCGGCCGTGCAAACAGCAAAATTAAAAATCACTGATGCCGCATTTCCCGGTTTGCAGGGTTTTGCAGGCGGGAAACAATGGACCGATGAGTGGTATGAATTTGGCCCGGAAAAAACAACGGGGCTCAATTATATAATGGCAGTTGATGAATCTACTTACACTGCAAAAGTGCAATGGGGTGCAAAAAAAAGTGAAGGTATGGGTCAGATGCACCCTGTTTCGTGGTATCATGATTATGACGGCGGCCGTTCTTTTTATACAGCGCTTGGCCATCTGCCCACCTGCTTCAGTGAGCCTGCATTTTTAAATCATTTGTATGCTGGGATCTTGTGGGCAGCCACGGGAAAGAAATAAATAAACACACTTGTGTTTTACAACTGGCGAAAGGTTCCTGTTATGAATAACGTTCTGTAACATTTTATTTTCATCGCAACATGATACGGTATATTTTTTTATCAATCCTTGTTTTCTCCATGATGGGTACTGCAAAACCATCCAAATGGAAACAACTCTTTAACGGTAAAAACCTTAATGGCTGGCAAATGAAAATAGCCGGTTACCCATTGGGATAAAATTTTGGCAATACCTTTCGTGTTGAAGACGGCATATTGCAGGTAAGGTACAATGCATATGACAGTTTCAGGAACAGGTTCGGCGCTTTGTATTACAATAAAAAATTCAGCAATTACCGTTTAAAGGTGGAGTACCGCTTTATCGGTGAGTTAACCCCCGGAGCGCCTTCATGGGGTTTCCGTGATGGCGGTGTGCAATACCACTGCCAGCCACCCGGATCACTTCAGCCCAACCAGCCCTTCCCGGTATGTCTTGAATATAACCTGCATGGCGGCAACGGCAAAGATGAAAGGCCTGTTGGTGAAATATGTACATCGGGCACTTATGTGGAAATAAACGGAAAGCGGAATACATCTTTCTGTACCCCTGCAACAGTAAAAAGAACTTTTCACGGCGACCAGTGGGTAACATTGGAAATTGAAGTGCGTGGTGAGAAGATCAGGCATTTTGTAAACGGTGAGGAGATACTTTATTTTGAAAACCCGCGGTATAATCCTGAACATCCCATTGGCAAAACATTTATTGTAAACGGAAACGATAAAGTAAAAGAAGGTTATATCTCCCTGCAGTCAAACAGCCACCCCATGGATTTCAGAAAGATTGAAATTATGGAGTATTAGTTTTGCGTCCCGCCATAATCGCATTTATTACTGATTTATTCTCCGAAATCAATAAAGACAGAGAATATCAGGGAACTGAATACGTTGCTGTATCTCAGTATGAGGGGTTTTAATTCTGCCCCGGTTAAACTTATCCATCTTCATACTGTCGAAAAATCTTAAAATATAACCATGAGAAACCTCAGCCTGTTATGTATAATGTTCCTGCTGTTTTTTTTATCATGTAAAAAACAAAGCACAGTTACCGATCAGCCTCCTGCACCAGCCGCTATGTATTTTCCGCCCGTCAGCGGTACAGAATGGCAAACTACATCGCCTGCATCACTTGGCTGGAATGAAACGGAACTGAATAATCTGTACACTTACCTGCAGCAAAAAGGAACAAAGGCATTTATTATACTCAAAAACGGAAAGATTGTAACTGAACGTTACTTCGGAACTTTTACTGCAGACAGTAACTGGTACTGGGCTTCAGCAGGCAAAACCATAACAGCGATGCTGACAGGCATTGCACAACAGGAAGGATTGTTAAACATCAGCAATAAATCGTCACAATATCTTGGCGCCGGATGGACATCATTACCACTTGCAAAAGAAAACCTCATTACTGTACGCCACCAGCTAACCATGACAACCGGGCTGGATGATGCCGTAACACCAGATAACGATTGCACTACACCTGCGTGTCTTGTTTACAAAGCGGATGCCGGAACCCGCTGGGCTTACCACAATGCACCCTATACCCTGCTGGATAAAGTGGTAGAGAATGCCAGCGGCACAACTTACAATAACTACTTTCAGCAAAAAATCAGAGATAAAATCGGTATGAACGGGGTATGGCTGAAAACGGGTTACAACAATGTATTCTACAGCAATGCCCGAAGTATGGCAAGGTTTGGCCTGCTTATGCTTAACAAGGGAAAATGGGGTCAAACTTCAATCATTAATGATACTGCTTATTTAAATGCACAGGTAAATACTTCACAAAACCTGAACCTGTCTTACGGCTACCTTACCTGGCTGAATGGCAAAGCAAGCCATATGCTGCCTTCGCTGCAATTGGTTTTTACAGGCATGCTGGTACCCAATGCACCGGCCGACATGTATTCAGCCCTTGGTAAAAACGATCAGAAAGTTTATGTGGTCCCTTCACAAAACATTGTAGTAATCCGCATGGGCGAATCAGCCGGTAATGTGCAGCTTGCCGTTTCAGGTTTTGATAATGAACTCTGGGGTAAATTAAAATTGGTTATTGGGTATTAACCCATGCCGTTCAAACCAAAGGCAACACTTAATTTTTATCAGGCAATTTGCTGATGGGAATCATGAGATGGCCAAATGCTTTAACTTAATTTACCGGGTTGAATCAATACAAGTGCACAAAGATGACCAACATTCCCCAGAGATTGATTGAAAAAGAAAAACCTGCTAAAGAAAAAATAAGAACCGACGCCCTTTTGCGGGAAACTTCAACAAATTACATCCGTCTTATCGGGGATGCGGACCGCAAGGCAAGGATCATGCTGGTGGTAAACTCCATATTCCTCACCATCAGTGTTGCAGCGCTAACGAAAACAATAAATGTAATGCCCAATGTATGGATCAGTGCAGCCATACTTATGTTGTCCAATGTACTTACGCTTTTCTTTTCAGTGCAATCTGTAAAGCCTGAATTCAGGAATCACAAAAGCAGTGAAAGCGAAAACAGTATTATTCATTACAAAAAATGCAGTAAACTAACATTAGAACAATACAAAGCCGAACTTAAAGAGGTGATGCAGGATGACATCCTTAAAATGGACGCCGTTATAAAAGACATCTACTTTTATGGCAATATGCTTGCCCAAAAATACAGGTTGTTAAAAGCAGCTTACCATATTTTTTCATGGGGCATTTTACTGGCGGTAACATCCTACCTCGCTATTATTTTATTTGCGAACAAATAAGCATTATCAGCTTACATAATTTTATTTCCCCACGTCATTGAGTGAGGGCTATGTAAACAATCCCGCTTTCAGCTATCTTTGCCGCATGGCAGAAGATTTAGTTATATCAAAGGGCGCCAAAGCAGAGCAATACAAATCTTTGCTTCCGCAAATAAAAGGTTTGCTTGAAGGCGAGACCGATCTTGTTGCAAACCTTGCGAATGCAGCAGCGGCGTTGAAAGAACAGTTTGGCTGGCTATGGGTGGGCTTTTACATTGTAAAAAAAGATGAGCTGGTGCTGGGGCCGTTCCAGGGGCCGGTGGCCTGTACAAGAATAAAAAAGGGCAAAGGCGTTTGCGGTGCCAGCTGGGCTAAAGGGGAAACACTTGTTGTTCCTGATGTTGAAAAATTTCCCGGTCACATAGCCTGCAGCAGTTTATCAAAATCAGAAATTGTTGTGCCTGTTATCCGCAACAATAATGTAGTGGCTGTGTTAGATGCCGACAGTGAATATCCGGATCAGTTTGATGAGACAGATAAAAAATACCTTGAAGAAATCATTTTACTCCTGAATTTTGTCTGAAGATGGTTATAGATAATAACCTGATTTTTTTGAACACACCACAGTTACTTTTCTGTTTATACAAATGTGATTAATCGTTCTGTTTTGAAAAAACATTTTTCATGGGTTAAAAAATGCAACAAGTAAATCAGTGGCATTTTAGTATTGCTTTCTGCATAGCACAAAATAAAGCTTACCCTGATGGCAATAAAAAAGGGCACCATCAGATGCCCTTGAGTTTCTTTTAAAGCTTTCGTTATTTCAGGTTTTTTGCAAGGTGCTTTGCCATATCAAACATTGATACCTGGCTTTTGCCACCGAAAACAGGTTTCAGTTTGGCATCAGCATTTATCATACGTCTGTTTTTGCTGTCCTGCAGCTTGTTGGCTTTAATGTATCCCCATATTTTTTTAACTACTTCAGTGCGGGGTATTGCTTTGCTGCCCACTACTTCTGCCAGCACTGCACTGGGGGTAAGCGCTTTCATAAATGCAGGATTAGGTTTGCGGGCAGATTTTTTCTTTGCTGCTTTTTTAGGCGCTGCCTTTTTTGCTGCTTTTTTAGCTGCGGGTTTCTTTGCCGCTTTCTTTGCAACTTTCTTTGCCATGTTGTTTTAAATTTAGAATGTTAATGGATGTTCAGTACATACCGGCACCAAATATATATTATTTAAACATTCCGCAATGTAATGGAAGTTTTTTTTATTACACATTGCCTCCCGGATGTGCCGGTTTTTTAATCCCTCAAAAGCGGTTACTGTCCCCCAAAGAGCAACCTGAAAAACCTGTTTTTTCAGAACAATTTCTTTTCAGTAAATTGTTATGGCATTAAAATTACAACCATGCCCATATACAATCTTAAAGTAAACGGCAAGCAATATAAAGCGGATGTAGCCGCTGATACCCCATTGTTATGGGTACTCAGGGACAATCTCCGCCTCACAGGGGCCAAGTTCGGATGCGGCATCGGGCAATGTGGCGCATGTACCGTACATGCTGACGGAAAAGCAATACGCTCCTGCCTGCTTCCGGTATCCGCTGTGCAATCTTCAGCTATAACAACTATTGAAGGCCTTTCGGAAAACGGCGACCATCCTGTGCAACTTGCGTGGGATGAGGCGGATGTTCCCCAATGCGGGTATTGCCAGGCAGGACAAATCATGACTGCTGCCGCATTACTGAAACGCAACCCCAAACCTTCCCTGCAGGAAATTGAAAATACCATGCACGCCAACATTTGCCGCTGCGGCGCTTATCACCGCATCCGTGAAGCCGTGCAATCAGCAAGCAAAAAAATTAAATAACATGACAACTACTGCATATAAAAACAGCCGGAGGGATTTTTTAAAAAAATTATCCGTAACAGGCGGTGGCCTGATGCTTGGCTTCCGGTGGTTCAGCGCTGAAGCGGAAGTGCCGGTGATTCTTAACAACAGCAACTGGTCGGTAGTGCCGGGGTTTAACAGTTATCTCTCCATAGCAACAAACGGAATGGTTACCATTTATTCCCCCAACCCTGAACTTGGGCAGAACATCATGACCTCATTTGCTATGATTGTAGCTGAAGAATTAGATGCTGACTGGACAAAAGTAGATGTGGTGCAGGCCCCGCTGGATACAAAAAGGTTTGAAAGGCAGCTCACCGGCGGAAGCGGCGCCATTCCCCATTCATGGAAACGATTGCGCAATGCAGGCGCAACAGCAAGGTATTTGCTGGTATCAGCAGCAGCGAAACGCTGGAATGTTCCAATGGAAGAATGTGCCACTGCGGATGGTTTTGTGATACATAGCAAGACGGGTAGTAAACTCGGGTATGGAGAACTTGCAGAAGAAGCTTCTAAAATGAGTGTGCCTGCGGATGTGCCTCTTAAAAACCGCAAAGATTTTAAACTGATTGGCAAACCCATAAAGAATGTACAGAATAAAAATATCATTACCGGCAAAGCCATCTTCGGGCTTGACTTTTACCGCGAAGGAATGGTGTTTGCAAGCATACAGAGACCTCCGGCGTTTGGTACAAAAATCAAATCAGTTAATGCCACTGCGGCCAAAGCGATGCCGGGTATTATTGATGTGGTGACATTCAAAAACAATGTGGCCGTTGTTGGTAAATCAACATGGGAGGTAATGAAAGCAAAAAAAGTATTGAAAATTGAATATGAGAAAGACGGTAATATTGAAAGCACATCTGATCATGATAAAATATTTATTTCACTCTTAAACGGGGATAAAGTAAAAGAGCGCAGGAAAGATGGTGATGTTGAAACAGCATTTAAGAACGCTGCACAGGTTATCAGGAATGAATACCAATGTCCCTTTATTCCGCATAACCCCCTTGAGCCCATGAATTTTTTTGCACATGTGCGGGAAGGTGAAGTAGAACTGATTGGGCCTACACAAACACCCGGCAGCGCAAGAAAAGCGGTATCTGATTTATTAAAAATCCCGGAAGATAAAATTTCTGTTACCATCACCAGGCTGGGTGGGGGCTTTGGAAGAAGGCTTAAGTTTGATTATGTTCTTGAGGCAGCTGAACTGTCTTCCATTATAAAAATGCCGGTAAAAGTTATCTGGTCGAGAGAAGATGATATGATGGGTGGCAGTTACCGCCCTGCTGTACGTTACCGCTTTGAAGCAGCGCTGGATGCAAACGGAAATCTTATTGGCTATAAATGCAGGGGCGCCGGGATTAATGTTGAAAACTGTGTTCGCCAGGACAACTTCCCATCAGGTGCAGTTGACAATCTTCTTATAGAATCTGCAGAACACATCTCCCCCATCACCACAGGTGCATGGCGTGCCCCGGTAACAAACTTCCTTGCATTTGCTGAACAAAGTTTTTTGGATGAAGTGGCTTTGGCTGTAAAGAAAGATCCCATACAATTCAGGCTGGAGCTTTTGCAAAAAGCAAAAAACAATCCTGTTGGCGCTATTAAGTATAGTATTGAGAGGATGGAAACAGTAATTAAACAGGCGGCAGAAAAATCAGGCTGGGGAAACAAAAAGGGGATACACCAGGGGTTCAGTGTTTATTTCTCACATGCATCGTATGTTGCACAGGTTTGTGAAGTAGTGATGACTGCAGGCAAACCTGTTGTTAAAAAAATATATGCTGTTTCAGATTGCGGTGAAGTAATAAACAAGAGCGGCGCCATGCAACAGGTAATGGGGGCTGTTACAGATGGGTATGGTCATGCCATGTATGGTAAACTTACTTTTAAAGATGGAGAAGCCCAGCAAAAGAACTTTAATGAATACAGGTTGATCCGCATGAAAGAGATACCAGAAATAGAAGTTCATTTCATTGACAATGGTGTTGACCCTACCGGCCTCGGGGAACCTGCACTTCCGCCAACGGGCGGCGCAGTGGCCAATGCAATTTTTAAAGCAACGGGAAAGCGTTTAAAAAACCAGCCATTTATTGACGAGCCGGTGTTTAAATCAGTTTAATAAGAATAAAGTATCCGTTTGTTTGTTTATTTATTCTTGTTTGCGGTATTCCATTTATGCGGCTCATTACCGATCACCAGAAATTCAGGTGGTT
Source organism: Chitinophagaceae bacterium (assembly GCA_033763355.1). Classification (GTDB taxonomy): domain Bacteria; phylum Bacteroidota; class Bacteroidia; order Chitinophagales; family Chitinophagaceae; genus JANRKT01. The sequence goes on from JANRKT010000016.1 coordinate 15,625, forward strand.
CTGAAAACTGTTTGATCATGTCGCTGTACTTTTCTTTAAGCTTACGTTTGAAGTTGCCCAGGTAACCTGGCTTGGAGATTCTGCCGTTTTCAAGCGGAACGGCTTCAATAAGATCGTTTCCGAGGTACATCATGAGTTCCATACGATAAGGATTTCAGATACAAAAAAAATCCATTTTCACCTTCCATGCAACCCTATAAATACGCTTTTTGAACGGTAATTTTACGGTCATGTTATCTTCGTAATTTTTTGATTATTCCGCTGCACCATAAAGACTGAAAGCTTGCTAACTTTAAATCACATCAGCATTTACACTTAAGGCGTACTTTCATTATTTCAAAACCAGCTTTATATGCATCGCCGCAATTTTATACGCAATGCTTCTGCAACACTGGCCCTTACAGCACTGCAGGCCAATGGCTTCAGGTTCCTGAATACGGCATCAGCCCCCCGTCGTGTGGCATTGATTGGTACAGGCTGGTATGGCAAAAGCGACCTTTTCAGGTTATTGCAGGTGGCGCCCGTGGAGGTGGTTGCACTTTGTGATGCAGATAAACAATTGCTTGAGAAAGCAGCCGTGATGGTAAGTGAACGCCAGCAAAGCCATAAGAAACCGCAGCAATATGGCGACTACCGCAAACTGTTGGCTGAGCATAAACCCGATATTGTAATCATCGGCACACCCGACCACTGGCATGCGCTGCAAACGATTGATGCATTAAAAGCAGGGGCACATGTGTATGTTCAGAAACCTGTAAGCGTTGATGTAATGGAAGGTGAAGCGATGGTAGCAGCAGCAAGAAAATACAACCGTGTAGTGCAGGTAGGCACACAACGCAAAAGCACACCCCATTTAATTGATGCAAAGAAAAATATTGTTGAAGCCGGTTTGCTTGGCAAAGTTTCTCATGTGGAAATGTGCTGCTATTACCATATGCGTGCAAACGGCAACCCTCCCGTTCAGGCAGTGCCCGGTTTTTTTGATTATGAAATGTGGACAGGCCCGGCACCATTAAGGCCTTTTGATGGCATGCCCCATGTAAGGTGGTGGCGCACTTTTATGGAATACGGCAATGGCATTATGGGCGACATGTGTGTGCACATGCTGGACACAGTAAGATGGATGCTGAACCTCGGCTGGCCCAAACGCATCACTTCAACAGGCGGCATTTATGCTGATAAAACAGGCAAGAGCAATATCGCAGATACACAATCTGCAATTTTTGAATACGACGGTCTTAATTGTGTATGGCAACACAGGGCATGGGGCACCCCTGCTGATCCTGAATATCCCTGGTCATTTAAGTTATACGGGGATAGAGGCACATTATGCGGCAGCACCATGAAATATGATTTTATCCCACAAGGCAAAGGGGAAAAAATTCATAAAGATGTTGTATATGAAAAAGAAAAATACCCCGAAGACCTGAAAGAACCGGATATTGAACTGAATGCAGCGCCGGCTACAAGGCTTCACATGCTTAACTTTCTTGATGCAATTGACAAAGCCGTTAAACCCATTGCAGATATTGAAGAAGGCCATATCTCAACCGCAAGTTGCATACTGGCTAATATATCTATGCAACTGGGAGGCCGGCCATTAATTTATGATCCTGTTAAACGGGAAATAACAGGTGATTCGGAAGCCACAAAACTCCTGCAGAGGCAATACAGGCAGCCGTGGCTGCACCCGCTGCCCGGCAACATCTGACTTTTTTTCAGCAATGTTTTAATAACCTATTTTGTTTTTGAAACCCCGGTTGAATCCAAAAGAAGCTTCTTATTTACCATATCTTTTATTATCATCTTCCCGTAATGGTGCCCGAGTGTTTCCGAAGAATTGGGATCGAAAGACTGGCTTTGCGCTGAATAGAGCAGCTGATTTGAAGTAAGGTCATAAAAATTGGTTTCCCAGAAATATTTGGTGTCGGTAACATAATAGCCGGGAGAATAGATGCGGTCATACATTATTCTTGAATATCCCCAGAACCGGTCGTAGTATATGGCATAGGGGGAATATTGAACCCTTCCCGGCAAATAATACCTTTCTTTGGTTTTGTTTAAGAGCACAATAGTAAGCACAGCATCAACACCCGAATTACGCAGTTTGCCCATGGCCTGTTCTTCATTCATGTTTTCAAATTCTTTTGGATTGTATTCATCACATGAACAGTAAGCGTTATAACCAAGTGTTTTCAGGTCGCCGGCAAGGTGCTCTTCCATTTTCTCCCTCAAAGACCGGTCTGCTTCCCTTACAAGGGCCAGCACAATTATCTTATTGTAATTTTTGGGCTGGATATTCTCCGCTTTCCAGGAACTGGTGATATGAGAGGAAGTGCAACCCATGATAAACAGTGAGAACAGCAATGCGGCAACGGCCATGTATTTCATAAAATCGTTTATGAACCGCAAGCTAATTTTCAGCCGGAGGACATATGGTGATTGCTGTTAACAGTTGCAGTGATTCTCATCAGGAAGTGGCAGCAATAATTTTGCAAGGCGCTTTGTACACAAAATGGAAATGCTAAACCGCATCAAGGTTTATCAGCTTAAATGTTTCTTTGGTAATGAGTTTACAATTTTCTGTCAGTTCATCCAGTGAACAACTCAGCAACTGCATGTTTACCGGAAGGCCATCCTTCGTCTCCATCAGGTCAAATGTCAAAACACTGTTTTCATCAACTTCCCGTCTTCCTTTAAGTCTGCGGAACAAAGTACTGGCAAAATTCCTGTTGTTGCCGATATAAAATTTGGCGAAGCTTTCAAAACCATCGGCAGTTTTAATGCTGATGAGGATGTAAAAAACTGTCTCTTTCATATTTTTTTATACACAATCAAAATGCCAAAATCCGGTTGAGCTGTTTTTAAAAATTAACCTGAAAATTTGTCAATCTTTGCCGGTAACCGGCAGTGTAAATTTACAATACACTTCTTGTATAAATCGTTTCTCTATTGTTTAAAATTGGTTTAGCATACCGAAGAGTGAGGCATCTATTTTAAATTATAAATAGATTTCTCCTGCGTCGAAAGGACAAAAACTATTTATAAAGAGGTCTGCTCAAACCAGATCCCATTTCTTCCTGTATTCCCTGAACAAATAACTATTGGCTGCTTTATCATTTACAAATTTTTCCTTCTTGCTGTTCCAGTATAATTTTCTTTTCAGCCTGTAAGAAATAAGGCCGAGGTGCATGGGCAATGTCATCCTTCTTGCATATTCAAGATTTGATTCAGGTTGTTTACGTGCTTTCACTGCATCTACAAAATTCTGCTGGTGCCCCGGTGAACGTTCGATAGTTACAGGTATTTCCTTAATATCGCTTACAGTTTGCCCGTTGATGGTTATTTCCCGTGTTTCATAATCGCAAAGCAATGTTCCCTTCTCCCCTTCAAAATAAGCGCCTATATGTCTTTTTTCTGCCCCGGGCACATCAGGCGGTTGATGTGTCCAGTACAATTTGAGGTTCTCGTATTCATAGTCCACATCAAGCCATAAAGGGCAATCGGCAATGCTTCCGGCAGGCTGGTCTTCACCACGTGCCTCAATACTTTTTAAACCTTTTGGTTCAAGCGACCAGTAAACGATATCCGCAATATGGCACCAGAAGTCCTGGAAAACACCGCCTGAATAATCTAAAAAATAGCGATAGGTAAAATGGCAGCGCTGGGGTGTATATTCAACATATGGCGCAGGCCCAAGCCACATGTCCCAATCCAATGTGGGCGGCGGCGCCTGAATTTTTGCAGGCCCAAGCTCAGGGGGAAACCCGGTTTTCCATAAACGCACGGTATGTATTTTGCCCAATACTCCGGAACGGATAATTTCAACCACCCTGTGATAATTATCCCCCGCATGTATTTGTGTGCCCAATTGAAATATCCTGTTTTGCCGCTTCATGTGTTTAAGCATCATTTGCCCTTCCCTTATATCATACGCAAGTGGTTTTTCGCCATACACATCTTTGCCCGACTGAAATGCAAGTGTGGCAATTTGTGCATGCCAATGATCAGGGGTGGCGCAGGTAATGGCATCAATATCTTTACGGTCAAGTACCCGTCTGAAATCAGCATATCCTTGTGCTTTGTTACCCGGATTTAATTCACCCAAACGTTGCAGGCTTTTATTCAGGTGATCCTGGTCAACATCGCATAGTGCTACAATCTCCACTTCCGGCAAGGCGGCAAACCACCCCATGTGTGCATTGCCCATTCCACCGAGGCCGATATGTGCAATACGCAAACGGTCGCTGGGTGCAACCCTTGGCAGCATCTTTGAAAATGCAAGGCCAAAAGCAAGGGCGCCGCTTTGCTTAATGAATGTTCTGCGGCTGGTACCTGACAATGAATGCCCGGCTTTACCGGGAAGGTTCAACTGGTGGGAACAATTTTGTGCCATAATAAAATCTTTATCATCGGGCAATTCACCTTCAGCAATTAAGTTACATCATCTTCATCTTTTCATGCAAAGTTTTTTTTGTGCACAACACAGCAAATGAATACAGGTTTTTGTAAAAAAAAATAATCTACCTTTCTCCTTAAAAAAAATTTATGGCAAGATTGCTTATATCTGTAACCTGTATTCATCTGCTTGTCTGCTGTAATAATCCCGGTTCAGAAAATAAACCCATAGAAATGAAATATCCCGTTACCAAAAAAGACAGTACAGTTAAAGATGATTACTTCGGCACACTTGTAACCGATCCTTACCGCTGGTTAGAAAATGACACCAGCGCTGAAACAGCAGCATGGGTAAAAGCGCAGAATGAAGTAACAGGCAATTACCTGTCACTGATACCTTACCGGGATGCCATACGCAAACGTTATGAGCAACTCTATAATTATGAAAAATATTCAGCCCCTTTTAAAGAAGGAAAGCATACCTACTATTACAAAAACTCAGGTTTACAAAACCAGTCAGTATTGTACCGCGAAACAGAAGGAAGCGCTGAGCCCGAAGTATTTTTAGACCCCAATACTTTCTCCAAAGACGGTACCACATCACTGTCAGGAATCAATTTCAGCAAAGACGGCAGCATGGCAGCATACAATATTTCGGAAGGGGGAAGCGACTGGCAGAAACTTGTGGTGATGGATGCCGTAACAAAAAAACAAACCGGCGACACGCTTAAACTCAAATTCAGTTCTGCAAGCTGGAAAGGAAATGACGGCTTTTATTACTGCACCTATGGCGAACCAAAAGGCGGAAGCCAGTTATCAGGTGTAACCGAAAACCACAAATTGTATTATCACAAAGTTGGTACGGCGCAAAAAGATGATAAACTGGTTTATGGCAGCGATACCAAACCCACCCGTTACATCTGGAACCAGGTTTCTGAAGACCAGAAATGGCTGGTTATTTATACAGCCAATGAAACCTATGGTAACGGGCTTTATGTGCAGAACCTTGACAAGCCGGGATCCCCTTTCATTTCAATTGTTGACGATATGAAAAACCAGCACACCATAATAGACGCGGATGATAAATATTTTTATATACAGACGGATAAAGATGCCCCGACCGGTAAACTGGTTGTTGCACCGCTCAATGATCCTTTACACGCCGGTTGGAAAACTATAGTGGAGGCCAAACCGGAAGTGCTTTCTGCATCTGCCGCAGGCGGAACCATTTATTGTTCTTACCTGAAAGATGCAGTGAACAAAGTATATCAGTATGATAAAAGCGGCAAGCGAATCCGTGAAATTGAATTACCGGGTTTGGGAACAGCATTTGGGTTCAGCGCCAAAAAGGATGAAAAGGATGTATATTATGTTTTTGCTTCCTACATCACACCATCTGTTATTTACAAACTGAATATTGAAAGCGGCAAAAGCGAAATTTACAAAGAATCCAAAGTACAGTTTGAACCGGAAGATTATGAATCAAAGCAGGTATTCTATACCTCAAAAGACGGCACAAAAATACCGATGATCATTACCCATAAAAAAGGTATTGCACTCAACGGGAAAAATCCATGCCTCTTGTACGGATACGGCGGTTTCAGCGCAAGCCTTACTCCGTGGTTCAGCGCATCCAATATTGTACTGCTTGAAAACGGCGGCATCTATGCTGTGCCCAATATACGCGGCGGAGGCGAATACGGTGAAGAATGGCACCAGCAGGGCATTAAAACCAAAAAGCAAAATGTATTTGATGATTTTATGGCCGCAGCACAATGGCTTATTAATAACAAATACACATCAAAAGAGATGCTGGCCATTGAAGGCGGGAGCAATGGCGGCCTGCTTGTTGGCGCATGTATTACCCAGAAACCAGACATGTGCAAAGTGGCTTTCCCGGCTGTTGGCGTAATGGATATGCTGCGTTATCACAAGTTTACCGCCGGTGCCGGATGGGCTTATGATTACGGCACATCGGCAGACAGTAAGGAAATGTTTGAATACCTCTACAAATATTCACCCCTGCACAATATTAAAAATGCTGAATATCCTGCAACACTCGTAACAACAGCAGACCATGACGACCGGGTTGTGCCTGCACATTCATTTAAGTTTGCCGCCACCCTGCAGGAAAAACATAATGGGAAAAATCCGGTGCTGATCCGTATTGAAACCAATGCGGGCCATGGTGCAGGAAGAAGCACACAACAAATCATAGATGAACAAACCGATAAATGGAGCTTTATGTTTTATAATATGGGGGTGAAACCGGGGTATTGAAGCTGTTCACCTGTTTCAAAAGCCCTGAGGAATTCTTCACGTAAAATAATTTTGTGCGCTATTCTAAAACAACCAATTCACCAAAACATTCTATTACAAGACACATGGAAAAACTCTTCAGAACTCTTTCAGACTATTATTCCAGACCAGACTTTAGGAAGTTTCAAAACACGGTTGGAAGAGAAGTATATGAGGTCTTTGGAACGTCATATTCTAACGCTGATGGCGAGGTTAGAATGGTGACAGACTTGTGCAAATCAATAGATGGAAAATCGTTTGACCGCCTCAAACTTTACTCAAAGAAAATTCATGGTAGTCGGTCATTTGTTGAATTCCACAATCAAGATAAACCAACTACTAAAGAGTTAGCAGACATGGTTGTGATTGCTGTCGCAACCAGTCAGCGAAAAATCATTTTTGAAAAGACCGCCTTTATTCAAAATAAGAAAGAGAGCACGGAAGCAAACTGGAAAATAGACCAAGACCAACTGTATTTACTGCACAACTTTCCAACTTTTAAAGGAGCGAAAGGAATTTTCAAAAAAAGCTTCGGAAGCGAAGTGATTTTTTTGAACCAATCTCAAACATTGGGAAACTATGGTTTTTTTCAAAGTCCAGGTGAAATGACTTTAGCGTCCGCTTTGACGGTTTATAAATTACAAAGCGGTGATACAATTTCATTAGACGAGATAAGGAAATTTAAAGAGAGTGTTGCGACACATAGTTCAGGTTTTCAGTTTCCTTTCTTAGACCATCCTATGTGGGAGGATATGTTCTATCGTTATTTTAAGTATTTTCCAAAACACGGTTTACCTTTTATGAACTTGCCGTTCTTAAGCAACAGCGAGATTTCATTAAATGTCTATGAATTTATCCGCAACTGGACCTATTTCAATATTGGCGAGGTTTGTAGCGCATTTGATTATATTGTTGACAAAGACCTTTCAACCTTCACACGGTTGCTATTAAGAACTGTTGGTCTTTCTAACTTTATAGACCTAAACGTTGAAGGTGGAGACTTGGACAGCAACTTAACAATATTAGTTGCACATTTAAACCTTGACGAGAAGCAATAGCGTGAAGACAAAGAACGAACCGCCAACAAAAGCGCTTTGCAGCAGTGCTGACGGAAGAGCAATCAACAGCAAATGTCTCGTCCTGGCTTGACATTAATAATTAAGCAACAAATGTTATCTTCAACAATAACATTAATCAGCTTCAGTATCGGTGTGACGGAACACAGAATACTCTGCTATCGCAAATACCGAGAAGTTACCCACTTTCATATCATGCTGTTATTACATTGGTGAGTTCCGTTTTTTTGTTGCGCAGGTCAAGGCCGCCTTCTAAAACCGATTTAAGGTTGGTAAGATAAAACAGCCATCCTTTTGAGTCGCCGGTATAATGTTTCAGTATGGTTTGCTCATCTG